>NZ_JAVJZI010000172.1:0-34561 GCF_040223135.1 Coleofasciculus sp. G3-WIS-01 | reverse complement strand
CAGTCAACTGCTGCGGGGACAAGCCCACGCAGCTTGTAACTAACCAGAATCTCTGGTCGAAACATACGGCGCATTGACTGACGCCTGCTCTACCGACCCACTTGGAGTAGTAGAGAGAATATAGTCATCCCGAATATTCATGGATGCATTGATATCGGCGTGAGCCTTAAATCCACAAGTCTTACAGTGGAATCTCGACTTATGCCGATTTGTGCTGTGACGCTGTTTGCAACGGCTGCACTTCTGAGATGTGTATCGGGCATCTACATAACCAACTTGTTTACCTTTAGCTTCAGCTTTGTAAGTCAAGAACTGCTCAAGCTGATAGAAGCTCCAAGAAGATATCCACTTGTTGAGCTTCTTGTTTCTGCGTTGGTTGCGAATACCTGACAAATCCTCCAAGGCGTAAATTTTCACGCCATTAAGTGCAGCCAGTTTCTTGCTTATACAGTGGTTGCAATCCCGCATGAACCGCTTCTCTTTGCCCGACATCGCTTTGAGGCGACGTTTAGCGCTTCGAGTGCCTTTTTGCTGGAGTTTCTTGCGATTGTATAAGTAGCGTCGTTGATTGGCTCTTACGTTTGAGCCAGAGTTGAGCTGACCATCAGAGGTTGAGGCGATGTGGTACAAGCCTCGGTCAACTCCTAAAACTTTGCCTTCGTCCTGTTGAGGTGGTTCATCTGTTTCAAAAACTAATCTCACCCAAAACTGCTTTGAGTGCTTAGAGTATGTGAGTGTCGCGGCACAGAAGTCCCAATCCTCAAATATTTCCTTGAAATAATCGGGGACATCAAGGATTAAACTTACTCGCTTGCCGATACAACTAAGCGTTAGCTGTTGACCTCTTTTGGTCATCGTTCGCTTGTCATATCGAAGTGCGTACCTACGCCAACCCCGCCTTTCATCTGCGCGGGCTTGTCCCCGCAGTCTTCTCGGCGGGTTTAATAAAATAGATGAGACAAGCAGTCAATCCAATAACTGACTCAGTTGGAAAGACTTTACTCTGAATGATTCTGACTTATCTTCTAGAGATAGCAGCAGTGTTATAGTAGTGTCACCCCCCAATCGGGTGATATTTACCGCAAACCAATCCAGTTGAGCCAACCAGCAGTTTAACCAAGAGAGAGGGAAAAGCATGGCAGAAATCAGTAAAGACCAAATGCGCGAGCGACTGGGTAATATTGACCAAATCCGGGATATCATCTTCGGCGCTCAATTACGAGAGTACGATAGCCGAATTGACAAAATTGAGTCGAACCTCACGTTGATCCAACAAGAAATGCGCGATCGCATTGAGCAAACCAAGACTGTTTATGTGACGGAGCTACGAGCTGCGGTAGATTCCCTGGATAAAAAACTGAAGTCGCTGAACATGACAGTTCAAAACGAGAATGCTGAGATTCGGCAAACCATCGATATAGTCAACAAAAAGTTTTCTGGGAATTTGGAATCCCTTGATAATAGCTTAGAAAAACAAACCAATAATTTACATAACGAACTCTCAGAAACTAGGGAAAAACTTCAAGAAGACCTTAGAAGCCTAAGAGCCTATGTTTTTGAAGAACTAGAACGACGATTTTCCCTAATTAATGATGGCAAAATTGCTAAAGATGATATGGCAGATATTTTGTTTGAATTAGGATTAAGAATTAAAGGAACGGAATTTGCTCCTGAGCTGAAAGAAGCAGCAGGTAATAATGTGGACGTTGATGTTCGGCTTTTAGAAGCGAGTCCCTTGTCTCAGTAAGAGGCGAGATCACTATTAGTCCCAACGTTCAGCCAAATGTTGGCTCAAAGCTAGTAATGTAGTCAACTACCGCACACCAACCCTTAGGGGTATGGTGTGGGCTTGAAAAAGCCTGTTGACCAGACGGCTAGTTTATATAGCTAGCAGCCGTTAAGACTAAGAGTTAACGTTCGTACCAAGGGATGCGTGCCAGTTCCTTGCTCTACAACTGGGTAATTAAACAGGTCATTCGGAAAAGCCAGTGTTACTCAGAAAGTACCGGGTCTTAACACCGTCGAGGCAAACTTTACCAAGAAATTGAGAGATGCAGTAATGCGTGTTTTCGTTATAGATAAAAACCTGAAACCTCTTGACCCTTGTCATCCAGCAAGGGCTAGAGAACTACTCTCGCAAGGGAGGGCTAAGGTATTTAAGCGCTATCCATTCACTATTGTTTTGCAAGACAGAGCCGCACAAGAGTCTGTTACTCATCCGCACCGAATTAAAATAGACCCTGGCAGCAAGACAACGGGTATTGCGGTTGTTCAAGAGAAAACAGGACGTGTAACAAGCGCTTTTGAAATCTCACACCGAGGGCAACAGGTTAAAGATTCCCTTGAAGAGCGCAGATCATTAAGGAGGGGGCGACGCAATCGCCAAACTCGTTACCGCAAACCCCGCTTCCTGAACAGAACCCGTAAAGATGGATGGCTACCACCATCCCTTGAGAGTCGAATTGCCAATATTGAAACTTGGGTGAGGCGAATCAGAAAACTTTGCCCAGTTACCGCAATCTCTCAAGAGCTAGTCAGGTCGAGAAAGCAGCATATCCAAAACCCTGAAATTAACGGGGTTGAGTACCAACGAGGTGAACTGTTTGGTTTTGAGGTCAAAGAGTATTTACTCGCCAAATGGGAAAGAAAATGCGCTTACTGTGGCGTTAAAAATGTCCCCTTCGAGATTGAACATATCATTGCTAGAAGTAAGGGAGGTTCCAATAGAGTCAGTAATCTCTGCCTTAGTTGTCATTCCTGCAACCAAGCTAAGGGGAACAAACCCGTTGAAGAATTCCTGAAAAAGAAACCAGAATTCCTCAAGCGGGTATTAGCTCAAGCCAAAGCACCTCTTAAAGATGCCGCAGCCGTTAATGCTACCCGTTGGGAACTGTATCGAAGGCTTCAGTCAACTGGTTTGCCAGTAGAGGTAGGTTCTGGAGGTCGAACAAAGTTCAACCGTAAAACGAAAGGCATCGAAAAAACTCATTGGACTGATGCAGCTTGTGTTGGTGCTTCAACGCCTAAAAAACTTCTTCTTAACGGAATTAAACCTTTGAGCGTTAAAGCCAAAGGTCACGGAAAAAGACAACGTTGCGGAACCAATAAATTTGGGTTCCCAATTCGTCATGCTCCGCGAAAGAAATTCTTCTTATGTTTCCAAACTGGAGACTTGGTTGAAGCTAATGTTCTAACTGGAAAGTATGCAGGAGCCTACAGGGGTCGAATAGCGATTCGATTCAACCCAAGCTTCAAGTTAACCACAGGAAGTCAAAAATTCGACGTGCATCCAAAATATCTGAAAACAATTCATAGAGCTGACGGATATGAATATGCATTCTAAACACAAGGATTCGCTGTCACTCAATTTATTTGTTGGCGGCAATTCCCCAGACGCTGACCTTTCAGGTACAGGCGTCCGCCCCCTTGCCGCATTTAAGGTGGATGTCCTCGATAAATAGGATTAGAATTGAGTCAAACTTGGCATTTGACTCGATTCTGCATTTACGGAACTCGGTGCCAATATAGGACAAGGCAGGATCAAATTATGGCTTTACCAGAAAAAAAGGGATCTGCCATATCCCAGCTAGAGGGTTTGCTGGATTTATTGATGGATTTACAGAATTCTAACTCAACTGAAGCCGCCGCAACAGAAATGTCTTCCGCAAAGGAGAACGGGAAAATTCAGGGTGAACTCCACACTGATCAGTTAAAAAGACAACAAGTGGACAAAACCGGGGAAGCAGAGGAAGCAAGTAAATACGTAGCAGGTTACGGCTGGGAAGCAGGGGGAGAAGAAAGTAGAGCTTATCCAAGTAGCATTGGCTCAGATGCCACTAGTATAGAGGAATTAGAGCCTGAGTCCTTACAGCCTGTTGCTTCCCCCTTAGAAGGGAAAGTCCAGCGATTGAATCAATTCCCGTTCAATACTACATCAATCCAATCGTCTGATTTAACCATCAATGACGACACCAAAAAGCGAGATGCTTTCTCTGAGTTATCTCAACCTGAAGAAACGCCTGAAGAAACATTTAATGCTTTTTACTTAAGTCCCTCGGATAACCAACAAGCGGAAAATCCCGAACTCTTATCGCCTTTACCGTCACTCCATTCATCTCCGGTTAAGGGGACACACCAAAAAACTACGGCTCATTTCGCTTCAGAGGAGACTCTAACCGGATTAGAGAGTTTATCAAATGGGAGAATTGAATCGTTACTTGATCATCCGACTACTGCGCCATCATCTTCCCAAAACTCTAACCCCTTAAATCAATCTCAGATCAACCCAACCTCACCTGAAAACCTGTCTGAAGAACCTAACGAATCCAGGGATTCTTCCATCTCTGATAAACTCTTAATAGCGCTAGGAGAGTTGAATCAATCGCAATTAGATTCATCAAAAAACGGCACGGACTCATCCAATTTAACTGAATCCAATCAGCCGCAAACTGAGAAATGTGAACAGTCTACAGAATCATCATCCCAGCTTCAATATAAACCTGATAACTATAGCCAGGAATCAATATTAGCTTATGATGTAGATATAGAGGATGAATTTGAACGCTTGCAAAAATTACTACTGACGCCAGATCTTCTCGATTCACAAGAAGGTATTGAACTACTCAAGGAAAAATTTTCAGCTCTAGAAAATCAGATATACGATCCGACAAATCTAATTAAACTACTTTTGCCTTTAATTACTCAGATTTTAAGCATGAAAATCGCTGAAGCCAGAGAGGAAATGGCAAGTGCGATCGCGCCAATTGTGGATCAGATGATCGAGGCGAAAACAAAAGAAGATAAAGAGGGAATCTGTTCCGCCTTGGCGCCGATTATTCCATCCGCCGTTAACTATCAAATTCTCAGCAATCCGGGGGAATTTGCCCGGGCAATTGCCCCGGAAATGAGTGCGGCAATTAAAGAACAAATTGAGATAGAACGGGATACAATGGTAGACGCCCTTTATCCAGTCATGGGGGGAACGTTCTATAAATATTTATCGGAAGCAATGCGGGCGATTGACCAGAAAGTGGAAAATTCCCTAAGTATGGAGGGAATTAGTCGCAAAATTAGGGCACGAAGCCAGGGAATCTCTGAGGCAGAACTCATCTTTAAAGAGTCAATGCCATTCACCATCCAGGCGATTTTTCTGATTCACAAAGCATCAGGATTAGTGATTGCTGAAGTTCAACCCTTTGGCAAACAACATTTGGAGTCAGATATGGTGGCGGGGATGTTGACAGCCATTCGCAGTTTTGTGAATGATTGTATTATTCAATCCGGTGAAATATCAGAACTCGATCGCATCGAATATGGACATTGTGACATTCTCCTGGAAGTCGCCGGGTACTGTTATCTCGCCGTGGTGACGCAAGGCGAGCCCCCACAGTCATTTATCGATAAAATACGCGACACCTTGAGTACCATTGTTCTCCGCCATGGGAAGGCGATGGAATTATTTGATGGAGATCCGGATAATGTACCGGCTCAAATCCCGTCACTTCTGGAATCATTGACCCTGGTTAATCCCAAATCAGAACAGTCGCCGCGTAAAGTTCCTGTAGCCTTGTTAAGCCTTTGTGCTTCTGTATTGGGTTTGATTTTTATTCCGTGGGGTTTTTATCTGCATCAAAGTGGTATTAATCATCAGTTTGAGGAAGAAACCGCCGTGGCTTTGGCATCTGATCCCGAACTCGCTGTTTATCGTTTAAATGTGGAAGCACAAGGCGATACGATTAAGTTGTCTGGTAAATTGCCGAATCAATATCTGGTCGAAAAAGCAGGACAAATTGCCCAAACGACTATACCCAATGGCGAGATAGAAAATGATATCATTGCCATCAAAGTTCCACCTGATCCAGTTGAAGTAGCCGCCGAGGTTGAGCGAGTTACCGCTATTCTTAATCAAACCGAACGTTTGGCAATTTGGACAAACTTTCAGGACGGTAAAGTTACTGTAGAAGGCAGTGTAATTCAGGTCAAAGATGCCCAGAAAATTACCGAAGCGTTGCAGGAAATTCCCGGAGTGGACTCTGTAACCAACACCGTGCAACTACAACCTCTAGCCTTAGCCTCTCGCATCTACTTCGATCTAAATTCCGCCGAATTAGAAGCGTCAGAACAAGATAAAATGGACGCTTTGACAGAATTCCTCAAAGATTACCCCAACCAATCACTCCGAGTCATTGGTCATAGTGATCCGAGTGGTACACCTTTAGAAAATCAGGGATTAGCCCTAGAACGGGCAAAAACCGTGGCTGAGGTATTAGTGCGTCAGGGAATTGATGCTAGACGCTTAGAAATATCCGGAACCACCAAACCCCCCGCAGGCCTGTATACTGATGAATCCCATAAGTACAGCCGATTTGTTGAATTTGAGGCGATTGCACGTTGAAAGTATGCCCGAAAAGGGTTGCGAAGGGTCAAAAGTCAAAAGTCAAAAATTATTCCCTGAACCAATAACCAATGACCAATAACCAATAACCAATAACCAATAACCAATGACCAATAACTAATGGCTAAAATATCCAAGAAAATTTGTCTCGTCGGTGACTTTGGCGTGGGCAAAACCAGCTTAATTCGCCGCTTCGTCGAAGGTCAGTTTAGCGATCAGTATCTATCTACTGTCGGTGTGAAGATCTCCCGGAAAATATTAGAATCCGTAAATTTACAGCTACTCATCTGGGACTTGGAAGGACATACTAAATTTAAATCAATCGCTCCCAGTTACTTACAGGGGGCGAGTGGTGTCATCGTTGTTGCTGATGTCAGCCGCATGGAAACCATTGAGCGATTAGATGAACATGTTAACCTATTTTTATCGGTTAATCCTAAAGGCACAATTGCCATTGCCTTAAATAAATCGGATTTAGTCGAACCGGGAAAAGTTAACCAAATGGTTCAAATCGTTGAGGATAAAGACTTAAATCCAACATCAGGACTGTATCGAACCTCAGCGAAAACAGGTGCATACGTCGATGAAATTTTTGGACAGCTTGCTTATAAAATATTAAACGCTTAGGATTTTTATGACCTTCTATAAACACAGATTACACAGATTGAATGAAACTCTCAACAGCGAAACGTAAGAGTCTAAACTCGCCCCTACTTCAAAACTATGACTTGTCCTATTCAAACCCTACCGACGGAGGTTGTTAACTTAATTGCGGCTGGCGAGGTGATTGATTCATTAGCCGCCGTGGTACGAGAATTGGTAGAAAATTCTTTGGATGCAGGGGCGACGCGCATCTCGGTGGCTGTATGGTTTGATGTATGGCGTGTGCGTGTGGCAGATAATGGCACGGGTATGGACTTGACAGATTTACAAAAAGCTGCGTCAGCGCACAGTACGAGCAAAATTCAAAGTCGCGATGATTTGTACAAGATTACTAGTCTAGGGTTTCGTGGTGAAGCCTTGCATAGTATTGCGGCGTTGGCAGAATTAGAGATATGCAGCCGACTAACAGGTACGTTGGAGGGATGGCGCTGTGCGTATAATACTCAAGGGGAAACAGAAGGCACAGAAGCGGTTGCGATCGCGCCAGGTACAGTAGTGAGTGTCTCGAATTTATTTGGTAAGTGGCGTCTGCGTCGTCAGGGATTACCTTCGACGAACCAACAACAACGAATGGTACAAGCCACGGTTCAAAATATAGCCCTTTGCTATCCATCAGTTACCTGGCAAGTTCAGCAAAACGATCGCTCCTGGTTTACAATCAGTCCGGGTAAAACGGCTCAACAGATCATCCCGCAACTCCTCAAACAGGTGCGCGTGCATGATTTGCAGCAATTAACCGTAGATGTTCCCACACCAGAGGGGGGGAGCGGAGGAGCCGGGGTGACAGGGAGATGGGGAGATGAGGGCGGGTTTATTAACATCAGGGTGACAAAAAACGATAGTAGTGAAACCCGCCCCTACTTTCGGAAAACCATGCCCTTGAGCCTAGCGAAGGGTCAAAACTCAAAACTCTCCTTGGTTTTGGGATTACCCGATCGCTGTCACCGTCACCGCCCAGATTGGGTTAAAGTAGCCACCAATGGACGATTAGTGCGATCGCCAGAATTGGAACAGACGATTCTAAGCGCCATGGCGAAAACCTTACCGCGCGATCGCTATCCGATTTGTTTTATTCACCTACAAATTTGCCCCAGTCAAATTGATTGGAATCGTCATCCCGCCAAAGCAGAGATTTATCTGCATTCCCTTTCCTATTGGCAAGAACAGATTAGCCAAGCCATTGAACAAGCCTTGCGGATTGGGGCGGAAAATTTTGACACCGCCTCTCAATCCCATCGCGTCGGCAAATTACTGACAGCCTCGGCAAAAAAGGGCGTTTATCACCTGGATGAGTCACCAAAACAGGAGCGTAATACTTCGGATATTGGTTTAGTGGAATTAAAAGCCGTTGCCCAGGTGCGTAATATGTATATTCTGGCAGAACATGATACAGGAATGTGGTTAATTGAGCAGCATATTGCCCATGAGCGAGTCTTGTACGAACAACTGCGCGATCGCTGGCAACTTGTTCCCCTAGAACCGCCTGTGATTCTCAACCATTTAACCCCAGTTCAACTCGAACAACTGCAACGGATTGGGTTAGAAATAGAACCCTTTGGTGATCATACTTGGGCTGTTCGTAACGCACCCGCCCTACTACATCAGCGAGACGACTGTGCTGATGCCCTATTAGAACTCAGTTTAGGTGGAGACTTACAAACCGCGCAAGTTGCCACAGCTTGTCGCAGTGCAATTCGCAATGGCACACCCTTAACTTTAGACCAAATGCAGACATTATTAAATCAATGGAAAATGACCCGCCATCCCCGCACCTGTCCCCATGGGCGACCAATTTACTTACCCCTAGAAGAATCAGCGTTAGCTCGTTTTTTCCGTCGTCATTGGGTGATTGGCAAAAGCCATGGCATTTAACGTTTGTAGTTGCGCTGTCTTCGCCATAATCGTATCGCAAGAGTAGTTAACTTAAGCCCTTAACTAAAGTTAGGGCTAAAAGCTATAGCAGTAGACACATCGATTAGGACAAACGAACTGTTGTAGAGACGCTTCAAAAGCGCGTCTCTACCATAAGATGCGTCCTAACCGCTATGGCGATTGCTATAAAACCCGTTTTAACGGGTTCAATTTTCTGGGAGCGTTGAGGGTTGAATTGTAAGCAATAGCACAATTCCATCACCGTGATCACGGAAACCGCAATGTCATAATAAATCCGGGGAACGCTACCCCCGTTATAACCCAGTCCGCGCAGGCGGACGAAAGTTTGTGTAGCAGCGATTTCAATCGCCTCCTCTTGCATGGGGTAATAAAGGCGGATTTGGTATCAGTTGGCGGCTGGAGTCAGGCTGGTGTGCCAGGTTCCCCTTTGATGAAGTCGCTAATGACGCAGGTATCCAGCAGGTAGCGCATTAGAACAACTTCGGTTCGCGAGGTGGTAGAAGTTCATCACGGTAAGACTCAAGTGCTGAAAAGTCAGGATCACCTTTGTAAGCCAGGATAGTATCTGATCAAAAGCCGACTTTACTTTGAGTTGTTTGAGTTAGTTGACGCAGGGATTGAAGGATAAAGCTTTCGAGGGGAATATTGAGTTGGGTAGCTTGTTAAATCAGCTTTTGTTCTAGGTCTTTGGGGATGTTGATCGTGATTTGCATAGACTTTCTTCCAGTCATTATTTCCGCAAACGTGTCAATATTCAATATATTAACCTGGAAATTACTGTCGAATCGCATTAATAAACGCCATTCTCGCCTCAACTATATCAGACATTAACACACAGCGTTTGTGTAGCCCCAGATTTTAGCTATTTGCCAAAATGGGAGGTTCTCTGATAATAGATCTAAACGTTGAATAAATCTGCGATCGCGTTGATTTTTAGTATTTTGTTCATTTTGCTATCTTCTCTCTTTGCAAGAGAAAATCAAGGTACTCCTCCAATTGCTGCTGTCTTAATTCTGATAGCTGACGCAACTTGCGTAATATGATTTCTTCCCGCTGCCACTGAACAACGGGGATAATTTGCGAGGCGGCAACCTCGATTGTTACTTGAGGCACATCAAATCCTTCCAAGCTGTATCCATCCTCTTCACCTTCAGCCTTATGGTAATATTCCACAATTGTTGCAATATCTCCCTGTTTTAGGTTGTATTCTGGTAAGTCTTGAGCCAGGGCAACTTGGGAAAACAGAGGGTATTGTGCTTTCATGAATTCGCTCCTTTATCTGTCACTATGGAATGAATAAGCGACCAACCCCTATATAGTTTTCAATGTCCAGTACAATCTCGATGAGGCGTTCAACACATCGCTCTCGATAGTCAAATTCGTCAAGGCGCTCAAGACTACCAATTGTAACCACAGGAAATGAATTTGATGTGTTTTCTTCGCGTATAACTTGCTCCAATGAATCATCACCCTTCATATTCCGGTTCGCTGTGAGAATCATCATTTGGTTGGCTTGAGCATAATTCCAGACAAGGCGATCGCTACTATCCATCGACAATCCAGCTTCTGTAAACGTTACAAACTGGATAGACAGAAACTCCAGCCAGCCCCCTTTTGTTAAGATTCCCAGGAAAACTAGGGCATATCCATCAAGATTGTAGTCTACCAGAAAATTCATGACGATTTTGAGGCTCGTTTGGCTTTTTGCTCCTCTAGCTTTGCCCATAAAGCTGCTTGACCTGGTTTATGTGGCATTGTGGCAATTCGGACAAAGTGTTCGCGGTTGCGCTCTTCCCAATAGTGGCGAATTTCTTCTCTGGTTTGGAGAACGTCTTGATATTCAGCTTCTACTTGAGTGCGATTGGCTTCAAGATAAGACAATGCTGCATTAATTTGCTCATCCGTAAGATTAAATTTATCACGGATCAACTTAGGGGGATACTGAGCCTTCAAAAAATCCATCACATCATAGAGGGTGATGCGTGTACCTAGGATAGTCAGTCCCCGTTCTGTACGGATGATTGCCGCTTTTCCATTTGATGCCAAAGTCATATCTGTAGCCTTTCTCTAACTAATTTTATACTACAATCTACACAATATGAACCGTCATTTTTATTTGGGGTAAGCACAGGCGCTACCTGTAGGGGCTCTTTCATTGCCGTGCCCCTACCATTAATAAAGCTTGATCTTCAACAGAAAGGGCTTCAATGGATTCAATTATTGTTTGCACAGATAGTGAGATAGTCATAAATGATGCTTTAACCCTCATTTTTGGCTCTATTGTAACAATCTCCTACCCAAGAGTAGAGACGTTGCATGCAACGTCTCTACAATCCTGATTCAGCAAGCCCTAATTCAAATCAATCTTATCCAACTAACTCAGTCGCCCGCTTCGCTAAATTCTCAGCCGTTAACCCATTAAATGCCATAATTTCACCCGCACTTGATGCGGTTTCCCCGCGCTTCCAGGCAAAAATATCGCGCTTAACGGTACTCCGTAACATCAACGGTTCCAACATGGCACTCGCACCCCCGGTTACGCCAATCAACGCATCGCCACCAAACAACTCCTCAAATTTTTCATCATCTAAAAAGTGGCTATCAGGATCTGTACAAGTTTCCCACGCTACATCATGGGGACGATACAAACGCCGGGGACTAATTACCGAAACAACTCGCACGCCAATCCCTTGATTTTCCAGATGCACCGCTGCATCTAATACGGGAATCAATGTCATATCGCCAATCACGGCAAACACGACTTTCTTACTCCCTTCTGTGTCATGTAAAACCACACCCCCATCTTTCAAGGCTTGACGGGTTTGCTCAAATGTGGTTAATACAGGTAAAGGTGACTTACTCGCCGTAATCGTAATTCCCTTATTCTTCATCGTCAGCGCCCAGTCATAACACACCTGGATACTATTGGCATCACAGGGAAACAAGGGGAACACATTGCCATTCCGCATCATGGCAGCAAAGTAATTTTCAATCTCTGGACGCTGGTGAGTCCAACCATTGCGCCCTTGTTCCAATGCCCCAGCGGTAAATAAGGTAATCGTAGCCGGTGTCGGACGACGCAATTCTGCCATGGCTTGGGTAACTGTTTGCCATATCGGTAACCCATTAATCGCGAAGGATTCATAGGAACACCAAAGAGTACGGGCACCAAACAAAGCTAAACTCGCCGCTAACCCAGCACAAGCATCTTCACTCAACGGTTCGTAAACTTGACCCTTGGGTCCCTGATAATAGAGTTCATCGACGGTAGGATGGAGAATCTTCAGCGCCACGTTAATGTTATTAATCCCAGAGGCGGCATTGCCATCGGCATT
The DNA here is from genome assembly GCF_040223135.1 of Coleofasciculus sp. G3-WIS-01. Lineage (NCBI taxonomy): Bacteria > Bacillati > Cyanobacteriota > Cyanophyceae > Coleofasciculales > Coleofasciculaceae > Coleofasciculus > Coleofasciculus sp. G3-WIS-01. The sequence goes on along the minus strand of NZ_JAVJZI010000172.1, from coordinate 22,276 downwards.
AGAAATGATAAAGTTAGGGTCTTGTTTACCCACATAGGCAACTAAAGCCCCCATCGCTGTTGTCGCCACTTGCTTATCACCCTTAACCGGAAATTCCTCTAAGGGTAATGTGCCTAAATCCGGTAGGGGTAATTCTTTCTCCGTCACCACCTGATGAGATGCGGGACCTCCTGCGGCGCGTTCAGAGTTGGTGCGTACCAGTTGCCAAGCTTCTGGGGGTAAGGCACGCTGTTTCAAGGCTTTGACAATTTCTTCATTGTCTAGGGTATGGTGAGCGTAGAGGTTGTGGGCTTTGGCGCCTCGATCATGGACACCTGCGCCTTTAAGCTGTTTGATAATCAGTACAGTCAGCTTACCGCCAAGGGCAGATTTAGCGGCTTTATCCGTGGCTTCTAGTACGGCTTGGGTAAATTCCAAGCGTTTTTCCCAGGAAAAGGCGGTGCTATCGACGTATTCACCGGGTTGGTTGGCGTCGTCAAAGTCTTTGGCATTGACTAAGATAATTTCTTGAAATCCATTGCCTTCCCAGTATTTAATCATCTCGTCATTGGATTTGGTGGATACCATGCTGTGGTGTTCCTGGGAGTATCCATTCCAAACTAAGATGGGTAGGAAGTTGGTGACATCGGGATAGGCGGTGTGGAAGTGACCGAAACTACTCATTATGTATGGTTCACCAATCCCCCCATCGCCAATTGTTACGGGGAAGAGGGTATCCCGGTGGAGTAACGCCCCCGCCATGGCGAAATGCTGCCCTTGTCCCAGAGGTCCAGCCGGGTTGAGGAGTCCAGGAATTTGACCGGAAAGGTGTCCGAGGAGTCCATGCATTTCCCGAAAGCGTTCCCGCATTTGTTGTACTGTTGTAATCCCCATGTCCTCTAGGGAACGATCTAAGAACATGGTGCTGTAAAAGCCGGGGGCATGGTGTCCCACTTCGGTAATAATATTTTTGTAGCCCAGCATGATTAATGCGGCGATGCCTTCGGCAACACTGGCAAATCCGCCGGGATGACCGGATGCTTTGGATGCTGTGACTTGCAGGATTAGGTAACGCAGGGCATCAGCTGCTAGGAGGGTTTGGAAGACAGCCGCCGGGTCAGATGGAGATGCGATCGCAACGTTGCCCTCAGCAATGGCAGGTTTGCCTCCATACGTCTCCAAACCCGGTAAGGTTTGCCCAAAATATTGGATGCCTTCGCAAAATGCTGGAACGGGTGACGTAGGTTTTGGGGTTGTTGCAGTCATGCTGAGTACCTTAAATAGTTGTATCGGTAGATTAACTTTATGGAAATTTTACAACGTTTTGCAACTTAAATGTTGTTAAACTCAATCAGGTCTGCGTTATTTAGTGATAATTCAAGGTAATCAGACTTTGTTCCCCAGCGTCGCGGTCTAACCATTTCTCCTGCAGGGGGTGTGCAGATGGTGGTACGGGGGGTGCGATCGCGATGGCGAGCGAATGCCTGTAGGTACTGCTAGTGCATGACGGCAAAAGTTTTTGACCGATCGCTACAATCATATTAGACGCCCATAGGCGATTATCTTAAAATCAAAAGACATTAAGTACTCATGAGTGAAACTCAAGATAAACCAATCAATCAATCGACTCCTACGCCAGACGCAGGTCAAACCAAGTCCGGCAATTTTCTGCAAAATTGGAAGTTTAAAGCGGGGTTAATCTCTACAGCAGTTGTTTCAATTTTCCTAGGTTTGTTTCTTCTCGTTTTCTTTTGGCATCACATTGTTGCGGGGATGGGGATGAGTTCGTGGTCCAGTCGTGCTGGTGCAGAACCCATTGAGTGCATGATGAAAGACACCAACGACGATGGTTATGTTAGCTGTAGTGCCATGCTGAAAGGTGAGGTGGTTCCCCTAGAATGTGGCGTCAGTGTCTTTAATATTGGTTGCCGAGTTAATTATGGCGCAGCCGCTGCTCCAACTTTGCGTTCTTTTCCTGCTCCAAGGTGAAGCGTTAGCACCCTCCTCACATTTGGGTTTTTGGTGTTTGAGCGACGTTTAGGGACAAAAAGTTATCCAAAAACCCGATTGTGGCAGATAAATGCTTGGAATATACACCCGCTGATCCTGAGGATAATGTTGGCAAATTCGGAAGACTTAACCCCCCAGCTCATCCCGATTATATCCCCCTTTCGTCCCCCTTTTTAAGGGGGAAACCAATTTGCTCAAATCGCTCTATACTCCCAATGGGGTGGTGATGAACAATTTAATCATTCCCACTAAAGCACCGATCAGGAGGACGAGAGCAGATAGAGAATTAATGCCAAAACCAATGCCGCGTTTTTCCGCCGCTGTGTAGTAACCCCAGGCATAAATAATTCGCCCAATCACCCAAACTCCACCAATTCCCGCCCCCCAAATTGGACTAACAAACAGGGAGAATAACCACAAACTGGGTAAAAATAGGAGCAATTGTTCTGACGTATTTTGTTGTACGCGAAACACACGCTCAAAATTGGCATCTCCTGAAATTTGAGGTGCAGGTACTTTATATTTTGCCCTAGCTCGACCCACATTGATCGTCAGAACTAAGTAAACCAAGAGAGTGGCAACGGTGGCTAAAGCGGGAAAAATTAACGGTTTCAGTTCAATCATAGTTAAAGCCTCATCAACGGGTGATTGCTAAAAAACAGTTCACTTATTCTTTGTTAATTATTACTGATTTTTTCGATAAAATCAACGGCTCCTTTCGGGGACAACAGTTTGCAGTAGTGTTTATAGCTCAAAGCCTCAAAGAATAAGTTACCCGTCCTCAAATAGGGACTGTCTAAAAGATAGGACTTATTGTCACGCTTTTGAAAAACCAGTTCAGAATAAGACCAGGATAATCCGGTTGCCTTTTGAGTTTCTCGATAATTGATCGTAATATCGGCAGCTTGATAGGCATTTTTGATGCGCTCATCGACATAGTTGTACGCCCAGTTTAACGCCAGTTCGTTCATTTTGGAGATTGATTGATGCTCCCCTAGAGAGCGAAACCCTAGATTAGCCGCATCGATGGGATGAGCGGTATTGATTTTGCACCAAACCTGTTCGTAATTAGCGTTAACCTCATTCACTGAAGGAAAATATGTGCTGGTGTAGATTTTGCCATTTTCCACCGTTGGCTTACTTTCCAGAAACTTGTCCAAACGGGTGTAGATAGTATTGACGACATTATTTGAATTAATCGCGTCACGATGATAGTTTTCTATTATCCGTTGAACGTAGATACACCAGTTGCTTCTGGCGTCTTCAAGAGTGGATGCTTTAATGTTAGTCATAGAGTTAACGCCAATACTGCAAGGTACTAAATCATCACACCAATCAACGCCAGCAGTGCGATCGCGAAGGGCAGTTTCATCTTGAATGATGGATATTCTAGTTATTCTATCCGCTAATTTTCTACAGGGCTAAGCTAAAAATATTTAGAAATATTAACGGCATATTTCCCATCTCCAGGGTTTAAGTTGACGAAACAGAAAAACTGTAGCATTAGCTACCAAAAAATTATTGAGACTTGGCGCGATCGCACAGTTGCTCGTAATTGCTGATAAACCTTGCAGCTTGGACATTCTGGGGATACAGCACATTGATCCACGATAGTTTAGGGATATGCTAAAGTGACAAAAAATGTTTGTTCCTGTGATATCATGCCCCTTTCTACCTTCTCTAAAATCATCTACCCCGAAAGTGACGGTCAACCTTTGGCAGACAATACAATCCAATTCCGCTTAATTGTCACCATTCAAGGTGGAATTGATGCCCTATTTCTTGAGAATCCTAATGTCTTTGTTGCTGGAGATTTATTTTGGTATCCAGTGGAAGGCGAACCCTGGATTAGACAAGCGCCTGATGTCATGGTTGTCATCGGACGTCCCAAGGGTGATCGACGTTCCTATAAACAGTGGGAAGAAGACAATATTCCGCCCCAAGTGGTTTTCGAGATTGCCTCTCACAGTAACACGAAGACAGAATTAGAGGAAACCAAGCGTTATTTTTACGAACGTTATGGTGTTGAGGAATATTACCTGTTTGATCCTCAGCCTGGAATCCTCAAAGGATGGCAACGGGATGAACAAATATTACAGCCAATTCCGAGAATTTCGGGTTGGATTAGTCCCCGTCTGGGCATTCGATTTGAAGTAGAAGAGGGTAATTTACAGCTCTATCATCCAGATGGGGAGCGATTTGCTTCGTTTGTGGAAATTATTGAACAGCGGAATTTAGAGAAACGGGCAAGAGAACAAGCTGAACGGGAAAAAATACAAGAACAACAGGCACGAGAACAAGCGGAGTTAGCGCAACGAAATGCGATTCCCAAGTTATTGGCAATGGGTTTAACTGTAGAACAAATTGCTGAAGCGTTATCGTTACCAGTGGAGACTGTGCGGGCTATCGCTGAAAGGTAAGCTTAATAGTTAGCGCAACATATAATTTAATTGTCAGGGCAAGCGCGATCGCACCGTTCTGAGTGCTGATGAACCGGGCGGCTTGTACATTCTGGGGATACAGCGAATTAACAATTCTTTTTAAACATTCAACATCTCGCACAGTTACATTCATAGTAAAACACCTTGACTAAGACGCTGCATTATTAATTGATATCAAATTCGGGTTAGCCACCCCCTTGATAATTTAGTCCGCGTAGGCGGACGAAAGTTTGTGTAGCAGCGACTTCTAGTCGCCATGGCAAAAAGGGGGTTTCTTATAAGAATCTCAATGGGGGAACGCCTGAACTAGCTGGCGTTACTTTACCAATAATGCGACTATGAATATATCCTAATTCTTGCAGAATTTGCTCACACTTTACCGCTTGATCCGCCGGAATTGTTGCCAATAACCCGCCAGAAGTTTGCGGATCAAAAAGTACCTGATAATTGGCGCGATCGCAAATCTCTTCTTGATTGCTGATAAACCTTGCCGCTTGTACATTCTGGGGATACAGCGAACTGACAATTCCCTGTTCCACAAGTTCCGTCACCCCCTCCAGGATGGGAATTTTATCCCACTCTAATTCCACCGCCACTCCCGATGCTTGCACCATTTCTACCAAATGTCCCACCAATCCAAACCCAGTCACATCGGTACAAGCTGTGACACCATGATCTCGAAATACTTTAACCGCTTCCTGATTCGACAACAACATCGACTCAACCGCCTGATCAATCCAGCGCCCTTTTGCCTGTAAACGCTTATGAGCAGCAAATAATATCCCGGTTCCTAAACCTTTAGTGAAAATTAACTGATCGCCCGGTTTCATCCCACTTTTCTTAAGGATTTGCTGAGGAGATACTAACCCATTACAGGATAAACCAAACGTTAATTCTGCCCCTTCTGTTGTATGTCCTCCCACCAAAGTTGCTTGTACTTGAGAGAGTACCTTCATCGCCCCCGATAATAATTGATAGAGGGTTTCCTCCTGTTTTTCTGCTGTTCCATAAGGAACCGTTACCATTGCTAAAACACTCTGAGGCGTTGCACCCATGGCAAATAAATCGCTGAGACAGTGATGGGTGCTAATTTGTCCAAAGATAAAGGGGTCATTGATTAAGGTACGAAAATAATCAATTGTTTGCACCAATAGTTTATCGGCGGGTACTTGCACCACCGCCGCATCATCGGGTGTTCCCAATCCGAGAATAATATCCTCTGGCGTGGGGAAAGGATACTCATTCTGCAACCGTTTTAACACTCGTTCTAGGGTAGTGCTACCCACCTTAGAACCACAGCCGGCGCAATACATGGGTGGGGTGTTTTTCGGCTTCTTTAGAAGGGTAGATTTCGTCAAGTTTTGGGTTTTCTCCGGGAGATTATTCCCAGGTGTCATTGCTGGCAAATCCCTAAATTGCCGCATAAACTTGCGATCAATATGATCCTTCCAACGCCATAGCAGTCGGGAGTGCCAGCCAAAGGGACCCCAGGATGCGATCGCGCCGCCATCACCGGTGCCAATTAAACTCAAATACCGCCGTTGAGGTTTGTAAGGATTTAGTGTTTTTCCCTGTACAAAGCAACGCAAATTTTCCACTAAAGGCTTCCCTTGACGCACCGCAAATACCCCGGCTTTTGGACGAGGATGATTCACCATGGTGGCGATATCACCGGCGGCAAAAATATGAGGATGAGAGAGGGATTGTAATGTATCGCCAACTAAAATAAAACCCTGGGAATTATTATGAAGTCCTGATTCAGCTATCCAACTGGGCGCAGCGGCTTGGGTTACCCAAAAGCTGTAATCGCAATCGACAACTAAACCCGACTCACAGCAAATTTTATCGGGCAATATCTGAGAAACGGTTTCCCCTAAATGTACCTGAATTTCCCGCTTCTTTAGCAGCTTCTCAACATATCGCTGCACCCAGGAATTATGCCCCGATAAGAGTTGATTTCCCCGATGAAACAAATGAATGTTGACTGAGGTGTGATGGGAGGTTTTTGCCTGATGAATACGCCGTTGCATTGTCATTGCCAGTTCCACCCCACCCGCACCACCGCCGACTATTCCTAAACTCAGGGATTGTTGAGGATGTTGGCTAATTGTTTCGATGATTTGATTCCATCGCGTTAAAAATTGGGGAACGGGTTTAGCGGGAATCGCGTATTTAGCTACGCCAGGAACCGATTCTTTCGCCGGGGTACTACCAATATCAATGGATAAGACATCAAAGGCGACGGGAGGACGATTGGCACAGATAACTTTATTCGAGTTTAAATCCAAACCTACGGCTTTATCAATATATAATTGAGCGCCAGCAAATTGGGCAAGGCGTCGCAAATCGATATGACATTCATCAAAGGTATAGAACCCAGCCACATGACCCGGTAACATCCCGGAATAGGGTGTATAAGAAACATTGGTAATCAGGGTCAAGCGCACTCCGGGCAAGGGATTCATCCCCAACATCCGCAGTGCGATCGCGTGGCTATGACCGCCGCCAATCAGGACTAAGTCTTTGTCCTTCGTCCTTTGTCCTTTGTCCTTTGTCATTGGTCAGGGGTTGACACTTATATGCCTAATTTAACATAGTTAAGTTTATTTAAACTAAAAAATGTTAACAAAGAGGTGAGTATTATCTCTCTCAGGCTAGATTGATTTCCCAGAATCCCAGGGGCATAATGAAGGGAAACAAAAGGAGAACCTGTAATGCCCAAGGCGATTATTTTTGATGTAGACGGCACTTTAGTTGATTCCGTTGATCTGCACGCCCAGGCGTGGGTTGAAGCGTTTAAACAGTTTGGCTATGACGTGCCTTACGATAAAGTCCGTCATCAAATCGGTAAGGGAAGTGAGCATATCATTCCCATATTTATTCCCCAAGAGGAGTTTGAACGCATCGGCGAGGATATTGCAAATTATCGCAAAGAATTCTATCAAGAAAACCTCCTATCCCAAGTGCGTCCATTTGAGGGAGTGCGCCAACTCTTTGAACGCCTCAAATTAGATGGCAAAAAACTTGTCGTGGCGTCTTCAGCTAGAACAAAAACCCTCACTCACTACAAAAAACTATTAGAGATTGAAGACTTAGTAGACGGCGCAACCTCTACAGACGATGCTGAAAAGTCAAAACCCGATCCCGATATCTTTCAAGCCGCATTAGATCAGCTCGATGGAGTGACTCCCCAAGACGCGATTGTGGTGGGTGATAGTCCTTATGATGCTGAAGCCGCCTGTAAAATTAACCTAAATGTTATTGGTGTACTTTGCGGTGGTTTCTCAGCAGCCGAGTTAAAAGAAGCTGGCTGTACGAAAGTCTATCAAAATCCTGCGGATTTACTCGCTAACTATGATCAGTCTCCTTTGGCTTAATCTCAGTAAATTCTTAATCATCGATCTCACAACAACTACTGAACCAATTTGCGAATTTTCCCATAGGCAATATAAGAACCTCCCTGGGAATTTTCCTTAACCTCATCAACCACATATAATAGTCCTTCCTCTCGAATCGTGCGAGGAAAACGGATGTTGTAGTCGGGATTATAGCCATCAGAAACCACTCTGGCTCGTAGTTTTTTCCCATCCTTCACACATTGAACCAAAACCCCATCCCCCACCGTATCTGTGGTTTCTAAATCAGCCGCTGTCCCTTGGGCTTTAGCGGTTTGTAATTCTTTCCCTGGGCGGGCTGTTTTTTTGGTAAATTTTGTTTCTTCTCCGGGTTTAACCAGGCGGCGAATGTTTCCTGAAGCGCGATAAAACGTACTATTAGCGGATAGGGTAATTTCATCTACGATATAGGTGACACCCTGTTCACGGATACTGCGAGGAAACTGCACATTTAAATCAGGATTGTACCCCTCAGAAATGACCCGCACTCGGAGTTTACCACCCGCCCGTTCACATTTAACTAAAACACCACCGTCTGGATCACTCGTCACCTCTAACCCACCGGCTGCGCCTGTTGTAATTCCGCGTAATTTTAAGTCTTCGCGATCGCGGGTTTTGGTTTGATAGGATTGATCGCGCATTTCTTTGCGGATTGCCCGATCAAATCGCCGATTTTCTAAACATTGGGCATAGTAGTCCAGTTGGGCAATTTCTTCAGCAATTTCAAAGAATTCGTCTAATGTCTTGACTTTTAGTTCCTCGATAGTTTCCCGCAGTTTAGCCACCGCTTGTTGAAAGTCTCCCTTATCCGCCAGGGAAACGGCTTCATCTTTTAATTTAGCAATTCTTAACTGAGACGTTTGTTCCAAAACCTTAGCATCAGGTTTGATATCTTTGGCTTGTTCTTCTGAACCGACATTTAAGGTAATAGAAAACTGATTGCTAATGTCTTTGATACTTCCTGCAACAATCGTTTGATAGTCATACGTCACAGTAGCAATCGCCCTCATTCCAGATTTTGATTGCGGGGAAATCGTTAATGGAATCGCTAAGGGCTTTTGTTCAACGCCATACACATCACCCAAGAAAACCTCTACCGTATTACCCACCTGGGAAAAGCGATAGTTATTTAAAATCTCCCCAACTTCAACAAACTCTTCCGGCTGTAGCCTCACCCTCAGATTTTGCGCCACAACCGAAACCAAACTTTCCATCTCAATTTCAAACACTTGAGAGGCGTCGTCGGGAGACTGAATGAAATAGAAATTCCCCCTGGCTGCATTTGCTATGTTAATCAGTAAATCTTCATTAAAATTATTACCAAACCCCAAAGTTGTAGTCACAATATTCGCTTCGGCTTTTTCTTGTGCTGTCTTCGTCAGCACTTGTGGATCTTGAATCCCATAATTTGCCAATCCATCGGTTAAGAGTAAGACTCGATTAATTCGTTCCGGACTTTGGTGGGATTGAACTTGACGACATCCCAACAACCACCCGCCACTTAAGTTGGTGCAACCCCCTGCCCGAATTTTACCAATTTTTGTTTTAATGGCGGCTTTATCGCTAACTAATTCTGGGGGAATAATCACCTCGGCGGTATCATCGTAAATCACCACCGAAACAAAGTCATCGGTGGTGAGATGATCGATAAGATTTTGTGCGGCTTTAATCGCATATCGCAGGGGTTCTCCCGCCATTGAACCCGAACGATCTAAGACTAAGCTGAGATTGAGCGGACGACGAGAAGATTTCTCCTGATTTGACTCAGATCCTTGAAAGCTAATCAGTAAGTCTACAGTCGAATGACTCTCTGCTGCAATTAAAGATTGACTGAGGGTGTAACTGGCTTTCATATAGACCGATTGAAGGATTTAGACGTCATTGTTTTATTTTAGCTTAATTAATGTCCACAACTGAAAAATCGTTGTCATGGGAGCATCTGGCTGGCTACCCATTCCCAATTTAAAGGCGTGACAGCTTAAAGATATGATATCAGGGTGTAGAGACGTTCCGCCGGAACATCTCTACCGTTGTTCAATCCGTTTCATCCTCGTCATTGTCATCAAAGAAACCGGGCGGCGGTGGAATATCCGGAACAATTTGAATCGTCATTCCTTGTTCAAACATACAAGAATCTATATCCTCATCATCTAAGATTACCTGCCTATGTGCCCAAGCCAGACGTTGATCGGGAAGTTCAATTTCTACCCAGCCGCCTTTAGTTTGTTTCCCAGTTATCGATACTTGTTCTCTAGTGAGATAGGTGATGATATTCTCTCGAAATGATGCCGGATCAGAGCGTACATTTCCTGTGACAATAACTGAACAAGCCGGAGATTCTGGCGATGCTTCCGGTTCTGGAGAGGGAGACGGTGAGGGACTAGGATTAGTCTCTTTTGGGGATTCCGTCGCTGTGGGAGAAGTCGTTGGTGAGGATACAATGGTATCCGTTGAATCGGTTAACGGTTGTACTGAAGCACGATTAAATAAACTAATCAGTAGAACTACTGTTGCTAAACCGCCGCCAATTCCTAGCCAAAGTAGGAGTTTTTTAGGGGATTTGGAAACCGTCGGTTCAGGATTTAAGAAATTGTTGAGATTTGATGATAATTGGACGTCAGAAGTGGGAGGGGTTTCCGGTTCCTCTGGCGTTTGCATATACCATTCGGGGATAGAATCGGGTTTTATAGAGTGTCGATCGGGTTGATCGCCATTGGCTACAGTCGATTCTGTCGTGGGTTGAGGATGAATAGACTCAGGAGGGGATGGGGGCGCGATCGCACTCTGGTGGTGTTGGGGTGAAACCTCTTGCGGTGTGGAGCCTGGGAGAGGCGGTGCGGTGGGAGCAACCGATTGAGTCGCTCCTAAGTTATCCTCGGCTTGGGGTAACTCCTCCACAGGTACAGAGACTGAGACAGGTGGTGTGGTGGGAGCAACTGATTGAGTGGGTGGGAAGTTATCCTCGGCTTGGGGTGACACTTCCACAGGTACAGAGGCTGAGACAGGTGGTGCGGTGGGAGCAACCGATTGAGTGGGTGGGAAGTTATCCTCGGATGGGGGTAACTCCTCCCTGGGTGTGGATTCCTCTTTTTGATCCAGAATGAGTGGGGAGGAAATCCGACTCAGATACGCTCTAATTTCGGCTCCCCCTGTTCCCTCAGCTTCCCGATTATTGTCGGGATTCCCTGGGGCAGTTTCCCGGGGTTGCTTTTGTGATACGATTAACCCTTCAATGCCTTTAATATCTTGATCTCTCAATCCTAAAGACTGTTGCAAATCTTTTAGGAGTTTACGAGACTTGGGATTGAGTGAATTGTCGGCTCGGAATACTTCCCGAAATGCTTGCTTGTATCGCTGTAATTTTTCCTGGTACTCCCGATAAGGGGTTAAGACTTGTGCTTCTATCGCGGCACAATCTGATCGGGTAAGCTGTAGACTCTGTGCTAATGTATCAAGAGCCGAACGACCGCCGACAGGAATTTCACCCGCTCTGATCCAACGTTGGGCTTCTTTGCGATACTTCAGGGTGAGGCGATTTAGAGGAACTTGACTCAGTGCGATCGCTTGGTAGGGTTCGCTAGCATATAACCTAGGTTTTAAAGCGGGAGCAACGATTTTAATCTGCTGATAAACATAGTCATGAATTTCCCTAACACAAATCCAATCATCATGATTGCGATCAGCGATTCCCGTTGCTAGTCCCTCGACTAAATAACGAGTGTAATCTGAGGGTTGAGAGAGTTCTGATTGGTTGAAATAGGGAATGGAACTAAAACAGCTCAGCAGCGCCCACTTTTCACCCGCCAGTTGCTCTTTGAGCCCGACTTCATTATAGTCGTTTGTGTTTATCTCCCAATCCAGAATATTGCTACAGTAACCATCGATGATCACGATATTCTGCGGACAAGGACTATGCTTAAGTATATCCTGGATTAAACTAGCCGGAACAACGGTTGCCTTAACTAGTTCTTTTTGGGAATGATCATCAGTCATGCGAGTGGCAGTGATGCCAGTACCTAAATATAGGGTATCATTATAATCTTGAATACATTGACCCGAAAAAAACAACAACACGATATCTTCCTCTGAACGCTGGGAAAATAACGTTTCCATAGTTTCCCGCATCACGGGAGGATTTGGATTGATGAGCGTTTTTATCTCGTCAAAAGAATACTGCAAAACTCGTTGCATCGCTTCAACAGCGTTAACGGCTCCGGGTACGGGATGAAAACCATAACCGTACTCACTTACCCCAATCAGCAATGCTATTTTCACAACTGGCGATTCCCTAGACTGCTACAACGTTTTGTGCTGCCTAAATTACTACCATCAAGATTTTATTCGGCAACTTGTGACCCTAAGTTTAGATTCACTGGTTCCACGAGAGCGGTTGTACATTTTATCTGCTATATTTAGGGGTTTTTGCCCTTATTGCGGAATCAATTAACCACGTCCCCACGCGGCAAAAAGCCAGGATGTCAAGGCAGATATTTAAATGTTTGTTAGCTTAGACCCTTGATGGTTGTCGTTGAGTACACCCTGTTTAAACCTTTACTTCTGTTCTATCCGGCTAGACAGGCAGGTATCTACCGAGATTCTATTTTTTTTGGTCTATTTACAAACCTATACATTGATCGTAAACTATATTTTTATTTGTGGCTACCATCGCTTTTTTTCTTCTCTCTAGAGTTTGTGGCAATTTGATAGCCAGAATCAAATCCCCCCGAAAATACTGATGCATTAGTTACATCTTTCCAGACATTTACCAGGTATCCTGGCAGGGGGTATCTTATTTTATCGGAATGAACTTCGCCGAATAGAGAGATTCCGAAGACAGAAATGCAGAGTAAATAGACTCAATTAATTGTTGCTCAGAGTGTAATTAACACAACCCCGACAATCATAATGGCGGTGCCGATTGACCGTTCTTTTATACCTTCCAAGTCATGGGCAATTCAAGTTTTATAAATAACTACAATTTATAAAACTTGTCATTTTTTGATGTATAACTTAAGGCTGATGACTTTTTAGAGACATTGTCCCCAACTTATCTACCGGGTGACTAGCTCTGATAGAATCAGGGTTTGCAGATAGAAAGTATCCCAGATTCCCAAAATCCCAAGGACAGGCTGGGGAGATCACGAATCAATTTGGTGCAACGGGCAAAATCATGAAACGCAGAAAATTTGTCGGGAATGCTGTCATTGGTGCAACGGGCACCGCCGCCTTAGGGGGTTGTCGCCAAACTACCACCAGTTCAGTGGCACAAAGCGGTAGCCAACCTAGAATTCGATGGCGCATGGCAACGAGTTGGCCCAAATCTTTGGATACTATTTTTGGCGGCGCCCAAACCATGAGTCAGCGTGTGAGTGAAATGACGAATGGACGTTTCACGATTACGCCCTTTGCCGCGGGTGAGATTGTACCGGGATTGCAGGTGCTAGATGCAGTACAAACCGGAACCGTGCAATGTGGTCATACCGCGAGCTATTATTACATCGGCAAAAATCCCGCCTTGGCGTTTGGCACTACTGTTCCCTTTGGTTTAGACGCCCAACAACAGAATGCCTGGTTATATCACGGCGGTGGTTTAGAGGCGATGCACAAGCTTTATAGTGACTTCGGCGTGATTAGCTTTCCGGCGGGGAATACGGGGACTCAGATGGGCGGCTGGTTTAAGCGAGAAGTCAACTCGGTGGCGGAACTCCAGGGATTGACAATGCGTATCCCTGGATTAGGAGGTGACGTGATGTCTCGCTTAGGGGTCAACGCACAAGTCTTACCCGGTGGCGAGATTTACCTCGCACTAGAACGGGGTGCGATTGACGCGGCTGAATGGGTAGGTCCCTATGATGATGAGAAGCTAGGCTTGCATCAAGCGGCTCAACTCTACTACTATCCCGGCTGGTGGGAACCCGGGGCGACATTAGAAGTACAGGTGAATAAGGCAGAGTGGGATAAATTGCCCAAAGAATATCAGGAAGTCTTCAAAACGGCAGCGATGGACGCCAACCTGAATATGCTGGCACAGTATGACGCCTTAAATCAACAAGCCCTGGGAAAACTGCTAGACACTGGCACAAAGCTAATGCCCTATTCTCAAGAGATTATGCAGGCGGCTCAGAAGGCATCCTTTGAGATATATGAGGAAAATGCCGCCCAAGATAGTACCTTTAAAGAGGTTTACGAGCAGTGGAAGGGCTTTCGCGAACAGATTTACCGATGGCACCAGGTCAATCAACTCAGTTTTTCTAATTTTGTGATGGCGAATTAGGGATGAGGACGTTTTGAGTGTGTAGGGGCGGGTTTAGGGATTTTATGCGTGGCTATTGGTGGTAACGTTTGTGCAAAACCCGCCCTGACTTAGTTTATATACAGTAAGCTACACCGAATAAAGTTCATGGCTGCTGTTTCTGGATTACTTGGAACAGGCGCGATCGCAAGCTGCTATCTTAACCGGAAAGCCCTATGTAGGCATACTAGAAGCTGGAGGACAATGCAATAAGATGTTGATTCCCGATAAAATATACTTAGTTCCTGTATAGGGTCTTAAAACTGTTTAATATCTCTCTAATCCTTCCCTGGTAATTTTAGTAAAGTTGATTCAACCCCGATGAAACGTCGAACTAACCCCGTAGCTTCTATCCTGAACGCCACCACCCTAGCCATTATCGGCGGGATTTTTATCCTGGGAATTGGTGTCGGTATTGCTTTTAGTTCCACAGCCAGTCCCAATCTGGAAAATGTGGCATCCCGTGAAGCGATTGACCGCAGTGCGCCCAATCCGGAATTGTGTATCCAGTATGGTGCTAGCGCTATGGTCACAGATATGCGGGTTTTTGTCACCCTCAACCCCTTTAACGTTTACGTAACTCAGCCGAGTATGCGCCCCGGATGTGTTTTGCGCCGGAACAACTGGGCAATTTTAGAGAAACAGAACCTGGTTTCCTCGGAGCAAGTGAATGAGTGTAAGAACCGGATGAATACTTTTGGCTTCACTGGTCCGTTGGAAGGTAAGCCGAAAATTGACTGTATCTACCAGAATGAGGCAGAGGATAACTTCTTCCTCAACCAACCGGGATCAGGTAGTTCACCATCTGAAACCAATAAGTTTTAAGCCTATCTTGCCTAACGGATAGGGTGTAGAGACGCGCCATGGCGCGTCTCTACATTTTTTGTGTGGGGGCGGGTTTTACCCCTACTGTTGCTGAAGCAGCAATCATCAGGACATGACCAATGAGGACTTATTAGTAGTAGGCATTTTAAGGCACTAAAGTGCCTACTACAAACAATGACTAATCCCGATGCATTAAAGGTCGTAGCGCATTTAACCCGGCGGCGATCGCACTCCCATTATGCACCCCTGTGGCAACCAGGGGATGAAGTCCCACTGTTGAAGCCAGTCCCAAGGCGGCTAGGTTAGGAGTGACAGCCAGGGCGGTATTCTGCTGGACAATTCCCCGGGTTTGCTTGGCAATCGCGATCGCATCCAGTACACTGGCTAAACCATTCTCCATTAGCACTACATCCGCCGTTTCCCTCGCTACGGCTGAACCATCGCCAAAGGAAATCGATACATCCGCGTATGCTAGCGCCACGGAATCATTTAACCCATCCCCCGTAAACGCTACGGTTTTTCCCTCTGCTTTTAACCGACGTACCACATCAGCTTTGGTTTGGGGGAAGGCTTCGGCGTGAACCTGAGACAAGGGAATATCCAATTCCTGCGCCACAGCGATGGCTTTGGTTTGGCTATCCCCCGTTAAAAGATGAATCTCCATGCCATACTCATGTTGCAACTGATGAATCACCCGGCGGCTTTCTGTTCGCAAGGGATCTTTATACTGAATCACCCCTTGGAATTCATCCTCACAAGCCACATAAATCAGCGAAGAATCGGCAGAAATGGGACAATCTTGCTGACATCCCCAGAGTTGACGACAACAGGGATGTTGATCATAAAAACAATCCACACTAATCCCAGCTTGCCGCAAAAAGCGATCGCTGCCTACTAATACTCTCTCTCCGGCAATTTCAGCCCGGACACCTAATCCCACCTCATAATGCCACTCACCACGAGGTAAAATATCTATACCCTTCTCCTCTACATGACGCATCACCGCTTCAGCCACTGGATGAGTCAATCGTTGTTCTGCTGCTGCTGCAAGTTCTAAGATACGTTGTGCCGACAAGCGATTGGTGACAGTTTCCACCGCAACAACTTGAATATTCCCCTGAGTTAAGGTTCCTGTCTTATCGAAAACAATTGTATCCACCTGAGCAAGTTGTTCCAATGCCCGTCCCGAACGGATTAAAATACCATGGCGAGTGGCATGGGTGAGGGCGGCGAGAAAGGTGGTGGGAATGGAGACGCGCATCCCGGTGACAAAATCCAGGGTGAGGATAGATGCTGCTCTGGCGGGGTTACGAGTAATTGCCCAAACCCCAGTGGCGAGGAGAAAGGCGGGCAGAATTGACCGTTCTGCCAGTTGTGCGGCATAATTTTCCATACGGGTATCATGGACGGGGGCTTGCTGCACCAACTGAATACTCGCACCGGCACAGGTATCTGCCCCAACCCGTTCCACTTTGATATATAATTCCCCCGATCGCACTAATGTGGATGCATAGACGGTTTGTCCGGCTTCTCGTACCACAGGCATGGATTCCCCGGTGAGTTTCTGTTGATCAATGGTGGCATTTCCCCGCAACACCACGCCATCAACAGGGATTTGTTCACCCGGATATACTATTACGGTGTCTCCAGGTTGTACCTGAGTTAAGGGAACCTGCTGTTTTTCACCGTTACAGTCCATCCAAGCAAATTGTCCGATAGAATCGAGTAAATCTGTGGCTTGGGCATGAGTTGAACGAGCCGTGCGATCGCGGATAATATCTCCTAGTTCATGGAGTGTCATCATCAGGGCGGGCGTCAGCCAGTTTCCCTGAATTGAGGATAGAGTAATCGCGACTAAATCCAAGCAATCGATAGTGAGTCGGTGTTCCCCCAGCAAACTTTTGACCGCCCGTTTCGCCACCGGTAACCCCGCAATGGCGACAGAACCCGCCACCAGAGATTGAGGAATGGGGAGGCGCAACGGACCCGCTAGCAGGGCGAGGAGGGTAGCCAGGGCGGGACGTTTGAGTTGGGACCAATCATTTTCGTCTAGTGGGGGATTGGGATTTGGGGATTGGGACTCCCCAACTAGGGCGGGTTTAGTGTAGAGACGCGCCGTGGCGCGTCTGTACAAGGTGGTAACGTTATCGGTCAAACCCGCCCCGACAAATTGGCTCCTGTGCTCCCTATCTTGTTTTCCTGATGTTTGAATCAACGAAAGCAACACCCGACGCATCTGAACATCGGATAGCTGCTGATTGTTATAGGCAATTACAATAGAGGCGGCGGCGCGACGCACACGCACCTGAATCACCCCATCTTGGGACGCCATCAATGTTTCTAAACGATGGGCATAATCGGCATCATCTGCCAACCGGGGCACGCGAAATCGCACCCGTCCGGGAATTGAATGCACTACGCGACAAGGGATTCTCCCAGAGGGTACAGCCTTGTTCCCTGACAGGTTTGCCCGATTGCAATCCTGGGAGTTATCATAACTGGCGTAGCGTGCGATCACGTCCCATCGGCTGTCCAGATTTACCATGCTCATGCCTCAGAAATCTTGATTGGTAGTTAGGCATTTCTAATGTAAAACCTTAAGGACGGTTAATTCACTCTCTGCAATTTTTATTCACAAATCATTAATATATTAGCTAATAATTTAACAATTATAATTGATATTTGTCACTATTTTATCAAATGTATTGGAGCAGATTAAGTATCATTCAAGCAAGTTGCCCAGTGCGTACTTAGAGTTGAAAAAATAGCCCTGTAGGGGCGAGTCGCTGGATTATCTGAAATGGGGAAGCCGATTAATTTGATCGACTCGCCCTCATCTGTTATCTGGAAGCATTTATTTTAGGGACGTTTTTAAGTTAAGTCCGTGATGTTTTCAGTTTTTTTTCAACGCAGAGGTACGCAGAGGTTATCGCAGAGGCACGCAGAGTTATTTCAGAGGTGATGGTTCTCTGTGAAGAGCATTTTTTCAACGCCTTACGGCATCAAAGGTAATCGCACTTGCTGGGGTGGCTTTTGTTCTATTTGCTGCTTTGTGCTCAACGCCTAACGGCATCAAAGGTAATCGCACTTCTTGACCCATTAAAGCCTCAAATTGTGGATTTTGTGCTCAACGCCTTACGGCATCAAAGGTAATCGCACAGGTATTCAAATTAACGATCGAGGTAATCATTGATCGTGCTCAACGCCTTACGGCATCAAAGGTAATCGCACCGCGATCGCACGAACCCTTAAATCATAATGGCTGCCAATCGGTTTTGCAAGCATCTCCCCAATCCAACTCTCCTCACGCCAAAATTGACTCAAATTTGGCAAAATTAGCCAAAATCCAAAACGCTGTAACCCTTACCCTGAGAGGAATTCCGGCATTTTGCAAGCATCTCCCACACCCTTAAAAGAGCCGCAAACCCAAGCCCTGTCTGGATTTGCACCCTATTCCCCAGCCTTAAAACCCTCAACAGACACAGATGCTTGCAAATTACTCCCCCCGCTCCCCCCGCTCCCCCCGCTCCCCCCGCTCCCCCCGCTCCCCCCGCTCCCCCCGCTCCCTCTGCTCCCCCAGCTCCCTCTGCTCCCCTTAACCGAACAGTATTTACTCCACCCGTATTTCTATCCACGCATTATCAGGCGGTTGACACCATTCACTCGGAGGAAGTAACTGAAATCGTTGCCAACGGGTTCCTTTTGAACCAACATGATCCACCCAATAGGGTAATGTTAACAGTCCATCCTCCTGCTGCACTAACCAGCGTAGGGATTCACCCCGATAGTCTTCGGGTAACAGATTAATCGCATTGACTAAATCCCGACTTTCACCCAAACTCAACCCACCAAATCGATCCACCGTTTCTGGATTCGCGATCGCGTCTGTTAATCGTTGGCATAATCTTGGTTGGGCTTTGTCTGTACCTGACGCTACCCAGACGATAAACTGAATATCACTGAGTAACTCTTGATAATCTGGACGTGCATTCGTGGGGTCAAAGATTTGCTTCTTTTTGAATCGGCGAAAGGTGCGGAGTATCGTGGATTTTTCCGGTTCATTCAATAGCGCGATCGCTAATTTAGTCCCACAATGCCGATATCGATCCATTTCCCCCACCATCGATAAAAGCATACCATAAACCGTTGCTGGAGGCGGAACCGGGTAAGTTTGGGCGTATTCCCTGGCGCGGGAGACACGGAAACAGGCGATGGGAACCTCAACTTTGATGGCGGTAATCATTACACTACCTCCAGTTGGGCTAACTGTAAATCATGGGCAATCCGTTGTTTAAGCGTCGAAAGTGCTACTTTTGTCCCCGCTAGCACATTAGCACCTAATTCCTCTAAGCGATCGCCTTCTGGGGTTTTGGCAATTGCACCGGCTACCCAGAGTTCCGTTGCTTCAATGTCTCCCACTTCGACGCGATGGATTAAACTGGGCACAGATATCTCCCCATCTTCATCTTCCTGGAAACAATAGAGAATCCGAGGTGAAAAATCCTTTGTCCACCGCAAGACTAAACTTTCTGGAGAGAAGTCATAGAGAAAACGAGCATGATTTCCAGCGACTTCTCCCAAAGAGACTAACCCGTCTAACACCGGAATAATCCGGGATGTCTCTTTTAGGCGATTAGGGGTTAAGGCGAACCCATATTGATAGCGAGTGGCGTGAACTTCTGTGCCATAAAGAGAGGTTCTCCCCTTTTGTCCACTGGCGGAATTAAAGGTAATATCTCCCGCATAAGGAATCGTGGAAACGGCGCGAGTGACTTCTAATACTCCTCGTCTGGCGAGATTGGTTCCTTTGGCTTTCTTGCCTTTCCCTTTTTTCTCTTCGTCGCTAAATTCTTGTTTTGCCCCTTCTGCTTTCATGTAACCGAGGACATCATCATCAATATAGGTGGTTTCATCAAAACTTCCCTGTAAAATATTATCATTTTTCTGATCATCCCAACAGCGATTTACGGTATAGTCACCCCCAGCGGTTTGCCAATAGTATCGTAGCGCCCAGCGGATGGCTTCAGCGGATACGGTGGTGTGAACTTCTCCTTTCCAGAGGAGTTTTTGTAGGGTGGTGATATTGCCTTCATTTTCGCCACGGTTATTCGCGGCGGTGCCGTAGTTGGTTAAGATATTGCCAAATAGATGAAATGTCATGGTTTGTTCTCCAAACGGTTGATAATTATTGAGGGTTTCCTCCCTCCATCGTTCCCAGGATCTGCTTCTTTTTGTTACTTTGGGGTTGAGATCTGGGCGAAGCATTCGTGGAGTCAATTGATCGGCTTCGGATAAACATTGTGGCACGAATGCTTCGCCCCTACATGCCCCTACGTGCCCCTACATGCCCCTACGTGCCCCTACATGCCCCTACGTGCCTCGACATGTCCCTACGTGCCCCTACGTGCCCCTACGTGCCTCGACATGTCCCTACGTGCTCCGACCAATTCGGAAATAATCAGGGTGACGTGTTTAATATCCAAAATCAAATTCCGCCTCATCTTCTGATTCCTCCGTCGCTACCTTTTGACTCTGACTACTGCGCTTATAACTGGCTAAGGCTAATAACGCCAAATCTCGTCCTTTTTTCCAATCCTTTGCCCCCATAATTAAATCCATAAAGTCTTCCCAATTTTCCTCCAAGGTGGGCATAAATCGCGCCCTAGACAAGTAATCGGTAATAAACTCCCGAAACGCCACAGCCGTTTTACACCGTGCTAATCCAGTACGGAACTTAGTGTCCTCTCGTTCATAATTTGGCACTTCCTTTTTGTCTTTTGCTCGTTCATAAAGTTGTTTATAGTTATAAGCGATCGCTTCATGACAAGCCTTTACAAATAGCTTCTCACTTTCTCTGTCCCATTCCACTTCTTGAACCATCTGATTTAGTCCTCCGCGTTCATAGGTCAATTTTTGAAATAACTCATTACTCGTAGCATTATCTGCCAAACCTGCATACCAATGCTTTCCCCTGGCTAAGTTTTCCGCAATTAACTCCCGGGCAAAACTACAGGAAATAAACAACCCCTCTTTACCCGCTACATCACGGGTACTTAAATAATTATCACAAACCTGATAATTCCGCTCAATTCGCTCATTTGCCTCAACTAAATATAAATCCGTGCGCGTTTTTTGTTGACTTGCCCAAGGTACTGTTCCTAATGTAATCACCTGACAGCGTTTAAAGGGACGTTCTGCCAGAATATCCTTAGTAATATAGGTCAAAAACTTTAACCCCGCATCCCCTAACCCAGAGGCAAAAAAGTCCTTATATCCCTCCTCGCGCCATTTCCGATGACGCCGCCAATTAGCATAAGCGGCTAAGTCGGTAATTTCGGGAATAACTAAAGCATATTCTGCCCGTTTATCCCGTAATTTAGACCGAATCGAATAGTAACAACAGGCTACGGCGGCAAATAATAAAACGAATACAGCTTCTGGTGGTTCTTCAAAGCTGGTATTGGAACTAAAGGCAATATGTCGTACTACTGTTCCCGGATTTAACCATCCCGGTACTTTAATCGGTTTAGTTAGGAATTTACCCTTCGGATCACAAAGGATTTTTGCCTGTTGATAGATGTATCCAGACAGATGTTTATATCGCGCCACTAATTCCGGTTTACCCTCTTCCAGGATAAAGGATTTAGAGACAAGTCCTGTGGAGGTGTGGGTTTTATTATGCTGTAAAAAGGTTCCCAGGATACCTTGATGCAGGATTAACTGAGATTGAATTGCCATTGTCTTTGAGTCTAATCCCCTTAAAGATATCCGTCCATCGTCTAATTGAAAGGATTCATTGAATAGCCAGTCTAGTACCTTAAAATCATTTTCATCCCATTGTAAAGTCACCTGATTTGGTGTCAATTGCCAGGTGAGATGACCCGGGCGATCGCGAACATTTGTTTCGGCTTCAAGTTGCTTTAAACTCATCCATAACCCAGCTAATCCGGCGCGATGGAGTAAGGTGAAGTGAGGATTATTTAATTTTAAGCTTAATTGGGTTGACATAAATGTTTAATCGACCTATTTATTGTGAATTGACCTTTGAACGCGGAGGACTAAATCAGATGGTTCATGAAGTGGAATGGGACAGAGAATGTGAGAAGCTATTTGTTAAGGCTTGTCATGAAGCGATCGCTTATAACTATAAACAACTTTATGAACCATCTGATTTAGTCCTCCGCGTTCATAGGTCAATTTTTGAAATAACTCTATCATCCGCATATATATTTTGTTTATAGGTGGTTGTCATCTGGGCTGTAGGGGCGGGTTTAGGGACTTAATTAAGGGATTATTGATAACTGAACAACGAAACCCGCCCTGATTCAATTGAC
>NZ_JAVJZI010000168.1:0-78465 GCF_040223135.1 Coleofasciculus sp. G3-WIS-01 | reverse complement strand
TACAAACGAGCTGGAGAATCTTCAAGGGCATGGTTTGTAGGGGCGGGTTTTACAACTATCGTTTCTTTTTGACTCAGATGTAACTAAACCCGCTCTGCCCCAACCTTTCACCTAACCAAAAACCCAATGTAGGGGCGGGTTTAGGGACAAAATTAATCAAGCCACCAATCACCTTTGGACAAAACCCGCCCTGCCCCAACCTTTCACCTAACCAAAAACCCAATGTAGGGGCGGGTTTAGGGACAAAATTAATCAAGCTACCAATCACCTTTGGACAAAACCCGCCCTGCCCCAACCTTTCACCTAACCAAAAACCCAATGTAGGGGCGGGTTTAGGGACAAAATTAATCAAGCCACCAATCACCTTTCGACAAAACCCGCCCTGCCCCAACCTTTCACCTAACTAATTCCCTAAAGTCCCAATTTCGACATTTTTTTTGTACGATCGCGGTTGAGAATAAGGTGTTGAATAATCATACTCGCGATCGCACCAGGATAGACAGCACCCAGATGATCAGGGCTGAGTGCTAACCCTCTACTGCTTCTGCAAATAACAATGGCAATTGGGCTTTTCAATCAAAGATTCAACTAAACTATTCAGGGCGACGGCGGCTAATAATCCACCGCCAGTCGTCCCCAGAGTAGTAATATACTCCACACCCGAACCCATTAATCGGCGTTTAGCGGCTGGGGCGTGGCTGAAGCCAATCGGCATTCCTACAATTAAGGAGACTTGCAGTTGTCCTTGTTCGATTCGTTTCAAGGCGGATATCAATACTGATGGGGCATAGCCGATCACTAAGATACAACCAGGCGTGAGGTGTTGCAATCGTTCCTGCCATTTCCCTTGTTGGTAAAACCTTTGTTCGGCTTCATCAGCGCTGTGGATGTGGGGTTCATCAATTAGAGTCTTGACAGTAAGCCCTAAATGTGCAATCCGCGTCTGATCAAGAGCCGCGACAACTGGAGAAACATCAGCAACAATTTCACAGTGAGTCTTGAGAGCATTTCTAGCTGAAGCGATCGCCCCTGGACTCAAACGCACAAAATCGACTAAACTGACATCACCACTAGCGAGTACCAGTTTGGTCAGTAAATCTCGTTCAATTTCATTCTTTTGGGATAAATCGGGTAACAGTCGCTGCGGTGAGTTGTTTGATGGTTAGGTATTGGTTTGTCATTTTGCTAGTTTAGCACTTGACCTTGACATTAATGTCAAGGTTTAGGATGAGGCAGTCGGAAACTCATCAATCATGACATGAAAAAAATCATCGCAGAACATCCGGATACTTGGGCGGCGGTAGCCTGTGCTGTTTTAGTCTGTTTGGGTTGGCTTTTTCTCCAACTTGGCTGGTTAGGATTAGCGTTATTGCTCCTCCCAGCCGCCTATGTGATTGGAGGTTACGAGAGTGCGAAAGAGGGACTAACGACTCTGTTTGTCGAAAAGGAACTCGATGTTGATTTATTGATGATCATAGCTGCATTGGGGGCGGCATTTTTAGGGGTTTGGCAGCGGGACTATTTTTTGATTGTTGATGGCGCGGTATTAATTCTTATCTTTGCCATCAGTGGTGCATTAGAAGATTACGCCATGAAACGAACCAGCCGTGCGATTAGCGGCTTGATGGGATTGACACCCGATACAGCACGGGTTATCCTCCAGGGTCAAAACTGTCAGATTCCGATTCAAGACTTAAAAATCGATGACAAAATTTTAGTCAAGCCCGGAGAATTAATCCCCACCGACGCCTTGATTATTGAAGGTGCAAGTAGTCTCAATGAAGCCTCTATCACTGGAGAGTCGCTACCCAGAGAAAAAGCGGTGGGAGATGAAGTTTTTGCTGGCACAATTAATGGGGCTGGAGCGTTAATTCTGCGAGTGCATCAACCTCCCGAAAGTAGCTTGATTCAACGGGTTATTCGTTTGGTCAAGCAAGCTCAAACGGAAGCGCCGCCATCTCAACTATTCATTGAACGCTTAGAACGCGGTTATGCGAAAGTAATTGTAGTTTGTGGTATCCTGCTGGCGATTCTCCCCCCTTTTGTTTTTAATTGGGATTGGGAAACGACGATTTATCAGGCTTTAGTTTTTTTGGTCGTTGCGTCTCCCTGTGCTTTAATGGCGGCAATTATGCCGACGCTGCTATCGGGAATGACGAATGGGGCGCGACAGGGTATTTTATTTAAAAGTGGCGCTCAGTTAGAGGTAATTGGCAAAATCCGAGCGATTGCCTTTGATAAGACGGGAACCCTGACGACTGGAGAACCAAAAGTTATCCAAATTATCAGTGTTGACCGATACGATGAAGATAAGGTTTTGTTAAAAGCGGCGGCTGTGGAAGCCTATTCCGAACACCCTATTGCCAAGGCAATTGTGCAAGCCGCTATGGATAAATCATGGAGGTTAGGGTTAGCTAAGAATGTATTGTCTCACACAGGTTTTGGGATCAGTGGTGATGTTGACGGGGAAGGGATAAAAGTTGGTACAGCTAAATTTATTCAATCCGAAGTTTCTCACTTTCCCCAAACTATAATCGCAGAAAGCGAACGCCTGAAACAAGACGGTAAAACCATCGTTTGGGTGGCGACGGCGGGTAAACTATTGGGAATTATCGCGGTTGCTGATACAGTACGTCCGGCGGCTGCAACTGTGATAAAAGACTTGAAAAAATTGGGCATCGAACAGGTGATTATGCTGAGTGGTGATAGCCAAAGCACGGCGGGTTACATCGCCCATCAGCTAGGAATTGATCATGTTTATGCCGAACTTTTACCAGAAGATAAAGTTAAGGTGATTAAAAGGTTGAAAAAATACCATGAAACCGTAGCCATGGTTGGTGATGGTATTAATGACGCCCCAGCTTTGGCAACTGCATCTGTGGGAATTGCCATGGGAACTGCTGGGAGTGATGTGGCTTTGGAAACTGCCGATGTTGTATTAATGGCAGATCGTTTAGAAAAGTTAACGGCTGCGATTCGTTTAGGTCGTCGTGTGACTCAGGTTGTTACCCAAAATATTGGGTTTGCTTTGTGTAGTATTGGTTTGTTATTAGTGGCTAATTTTACGATTGGCATTAGTCTTCCCCTCGGTGTTATTGGACATGAAGGTTCTACCATATTGGTGATTTTGAGTGGTTTACGGTTGCTCAGAAATAATACCAACTGAAGTTTGGACTACGATGCGCGACAGAGGGGGTTTCACCACAATAAGGGGAGTGTGAGGGGTGAGATGGATGTCCTCGACAAAGAACACCTTTTTATCCGGGTTCACCAGTAAATTGGCTGACTCATATCAACTTGTCAAGTTCTGATAATTTAAACGATTCTTTCCCCCAGAAAGGTTTGAATTTTCCAATCAGATTCCCGTATTAACAAAACGTCATAATTGCTCGTTTTTTACCTCGTTTTGGGAAAAAGCTACGAGTTTTCAAGGGTTGCAGCGATTGTGAGAGACTTGTGCGATTTTCAGGTATACTATTTATGGTGGGTTTTTTATGGGTAAAAACAATTTTAATCCAGCTAAATTCCTTGAATCTTCGTAAGACTTTGTATAATTCATGGTTTTCGTCTCACGGCTAACTTCCCCCTTGGACGCATGTATTTTGTTTAACTTATGATAAAAATCATTACTAAGTCTTGACAACAACACAGATGACACAGAGGGAATGGCACTTTCTCGAACACTGAAGAGTGAGGGACACAGATGACACAGATTGCAGTTGGAAACTTCCTAGGAGATAGAAAATAGAGCATTGGGAAAATAATCGGTATGGGAGCTATTGACAAGTTCAGTGGTTTCATGAGAGACTTACTTCATAATGGGAAAATGTGCCTGCCTATAGGGTCGCCTTTTCGCCCGATGGAACAGAAATCCCAGATTAATCCCTAGGACAGCGCTTATCCCTTCCTTCACCCCGAAAATAGTCCTAAATAGAAGCCAAATATCCCCATCAGTTAAATAAGTCCACACCAGCATTAGAAGTAGAAGCGATCGCGTAATAGTACCAAATGCAGATAACCTCCAATGCAGGGGACTTGCAGTTGAAAACGTCTCACTCAGATAGAAAATAAAGCCTTTGGCAAAAATAATCGAGAGTTGAGGTATTGACAAGTTCAGTGGTTCTATGAGAGACTTACTTCATAATGGGAAAATGTGCCCGCCTATAGGGTCGCCTTTTCGTCCGATGGAACAGAAATCCCCGATTAATCTCCGGTTGGTCACTATTCCTTCCCTAACCCCGAAAATGCGATACATCCTTTGAGGAGATCGGGGAATGGAGTCAATAGCCATCCCCCTCTCATCCTTTACCACTGGGGTAAATTAATCATTAACTGTTCTGCGGCTTGCCGATTTAATGGTTTAGAGAAAAAGTATCCCTGACCATATTCACATTGCCGCCCTCGCAGTTGGGCTAACTGCATATTCGTTTCTATCCCTTCAGCCACAACATCCATGCCTAAATTGTGAGCCAAGGTCACAATCGCTTGTACAATCTCCCCATTTTCTCCCGCATCCCCCATGCGACTGACAAAGGAACGGTCAATTTTTAAGGCATCAATGGGAAACTGATGTAAGCGACTTAACGAAGAATAGCCGGTGCCAAAATCATCAATGTACAACTGAATATTTAATGCCTTAAGTCGCTCCAATAAAGCCGACGCCGAATCGGAATGTTCCATAATGCCGCTTTCGGTAATTTCCAACTTGAGATTCCGGGGATTAACCTCTGTCTCTTGAATAATTTGGGCAATTTGCTCAATTAAATTGGCTTGGGAAAACTGTTTTCCCGACAAATTAACACTCATGGTTAACGGGGGATAGTGGCGAAACTGTCGTTGCCATTGGCGTAGCTGATGGCAGGATGTTCGCAACACCCACTGACCAATGGGAATAATTAAACCCGTTTCCTCGGCTAAGGGAATAAATGCGCCTGGTGAAATCATTCCCTGTTCTGGATGCTGCCAACGCACCAATGCCTCAAACCCGGTAATCTTACCTGTCGCCAGGGAAATAATCGGTTGGTAATAAACCTCAAGTTCTTGGCGTTCAATTGCCCATCGCAGTTCAGTTTCCAAGCGTAACTGGGCAAGGGCGCGACCGGACATGGCGGTATCAAACATAACATAACAAGCGGTTCCCTGAAGCTTTGCCCGATGCATGGCGGTATCGGCATCTCGTAGTAAGTCTTCCGCCCGGTTATACCCCATACCACTCAGGGCAATCCCGATACTGGCTGTGGCAAACACCTCATATCCATCTAAATTAAATGAGGATGCCAAAGTTTGGTGAATCGATTTGGCGATATCCGTGGCTGCCCCCGTATTGGGGATATCATCAAGTAGAATCGTAAATTCGTCCCCCCCTAACCGGGCTAAGGTATCACTAGGGCGTAAGCACCCTTCTAATCGGTGGGCAATCGCACTCAGCAGTCGATCGCCAACCAGATGCCCTAAACTATCATTGATGACCTTGAAACGGTCTAAATCCAAGACAATCACCGCACATAAATAGTCCCAGCGTTGCCCTGCCCGTCGCAAAGCATACTCCAGCCTATCCATGAATAATGCCCGATTCGGTAATCCGGTCAATACATCGTGGAAAGCATCGTGGAGTAACTGTTCCTCCATCCGTTTGCGATCGCTAATATCGACCACCTGACTAATGTAGTGTAGGGGTTGACCTTGAGCGTCTCTGACCAACACAACCTTCAAAATAGCATTGACAATCCTGCCATATTTTGATAAATAACGACGTTCAGTTTGCAGATGGGAGAGTTCCCCCTGCAACAAGGATTGGTGTTGGGTAAAGTCGAGTGCCAGTTCAGTCGGGTGGCTAATTTCGGTAAACGTGAGAGCCAAAAGTTCCTGAGCCGTATAACCCAAAGCTTCACACAATGCCTGATTAACCTTGAGGAATTTACCATCAAGGGATGTCATTGCCATGCCAATGGGAGCCAGTTCAAAGGTGAGGCGAAATTGCTCCTCACTTTTGAGTAAAGCCGCCTCTGCTTGTTTGCGTTTGGTCGTATCGGTAGCAATTCCATCCATACGAATGGCAGTACCCCTGTGATCGTAAATTAGGCGGGCGCGATCGCGCAGCCAACGCACTTCGCCATCCGGTCGTACAACCCTATATTCTAGATCTTTACTCCCCTTATGCATCATCGTTTGAGATGCCATCTCTACCCGTTGGCGATCATCAGGATGAACGACTAACTGCCAGAGACTGGGACAATCCACAAAGTCGGATACGGGGCGACCATAAACTCGTTCTGTCGCCGGATTCAGGTAAATAAACTGTTGAGTCTCCAGAGACGCTGACCAGACCACATCGTCTAGAGACCTGAGAATACTCTCCAGCTTTTCCTCACTCTGTCGCAGGGCTTCCTCTGCCTGCTTCCGTTTGGTAATATCGGTTTGAATCCCGACAAAATGGGTTAAATAACCGTCCCCATCAAAGACGGGCGACACATAGAGTTCATTCCAGAACGTGCTGCCATCTTTGCGATAGTTCTGTAAAATAACATGGCATTCTCGTTGCTCTTGAATCGCTGTCGCTAACTTAGTCACCCCGGCTTGATGATAATCAGGTTCTTGCCAGAAACGGCAGTTGCGTCCAATCACCTCCACAGCTGTATAACCGGTCATTGACTCGAAGGCGGGGTTGACGTAAATAACCGGGTTATCCGGTTGATTGGGGTCAGTAATAATCACCCCATTATTACTCGCCGCGATCGCTCGCTGCATTAGATACAGATTCGCCTCTGACTGCTTATGTCCAATCGCCAAGGCTAAAACATTGGCAATCGCCTGGAGAAAGTTAATGTCATCTTCACTAAAGCGGCGCTTGCTGGTGGTATGTGTCCCTAAAACCCCAAACGGTTGCTCTTGACCCGGAATTACCACACTCGCACCACTGACAACGCGATGATTGTAGAGTAAAGGAGGTCCACTAAAGCGAGTTTCAACCCGTAGATCTTCGACCACGACAGGTTCTTGGGATACCAGAGTATAACCGGCTTGGGAATTCCTGTGGGCACCGACTAAGGCATACCCAACCAATCCCGGCGACCAACCCACACCCGCTTTGAGTAAAAACACATTACCATTGGGCATCAGTTCTAAGATTTTACAATACTCAACCTCTAAGGTTTGAGCAATTGTACTCACCGCTTCGTTCATCAGGGTGTTCAAATCAAGTCCCGAAAGCGCCCGTTGGCTCAATTTGGCGACGGCTGCTTGTTGACGCGCTCGTACTCTCAGTTCTCGGTCTGGCTGTTCTTTCGGGGTCAGATCTCGAATAACCAGTTGGGTTGCCCCTTGACCTTGATAAATGGCAGGTAAACGGGCAATCTCAACATCAATAATCTGACCGTCTAACTGCACGAGTTGTTCATCCACTGGAGAGATAAAATCTGACCAAGGTTTACCGATAAGTTGGTTTTGACTAACGCCTCCCAATAGTTTGACACCTGCGGGATTGATATAAACCAGTTTTCCCTGACTGTCGAGGGCAATGGCATTAGGAGACTGTTCGACCAAAGTCCGATAGCAGGCTTCACTATCGATGATAGCGGCTTTTGTTTGTTGGAATTGGCTAATTTGCTGATAGGTATCGCTGATATCATTGAATATACTCAGAATTGCTTTTTCTTGATTTAAGGTCAAAACCTGCATCGATACAGTTACCCACAAAGGTGTACCATTGATTTTATGGATACGAATTTGAGCATTCTGGACAGAGCCATTTTTTGCTAACGTTGCTAACAGGGTTTGCCAGTCAGTAGGGTTTTCATAAAAATCTGGCATTGAGCAACTGAGAAACTTTGAGGTGGCGACACCAAACATTAAGCTGGCGTGGGAATTGCCGTAAACAATTTTGCCATCGGAAATTCGTGCGATCGCAACAGGTACAGGAAGGGCTTGCACAATCGCCCGAAACTGTTCTTGGCTCTGTTGCAGTTCGGCTTGAGTTTGTAGACACTTAGCTATATCTTGCTTCAGTTCATTCGACTGGGCGATCGTACTGACTTGATCGTATAGTTTACAGGTATGGTCGTCATTCCAGTTATTGTATTGATGAGAAACAACGTCTAGCTTCTTGAGTTTGGTAACAAACGGTAACCATTGGCACAAGCCGATAAACAGCAGTCCAAATCCAACTAGGTAGACTAGCGTCACTGGAATGAGTGTATCGATTGGATTTGGGTTTATTGTGGTCAAACCAATAGTACGGTTGACTAAATCCATGAACCCATCCAGACAAATTAAGGCATAGCCCGCCAGCATATAGAACCAGCCCGGTTGCCGTTCAATCTGTGATTTTGAACCGATCCACCACAAATAACCAAGAATAGGCATCATTAGGGACACCCTGAGGCTCCCAATTACAATTTCCCTCATAATTCATTTAGGGCAAGCGTGAGTCATCAACAAAAGGAACAGTCTATTTTGGAAGATCCAAAAGTTTGCCAAATATTTTCTTAAAAACGAAATAACACCAAACATCCACCTGAAGCCGGATAAGGGTAGCACTCCCTGTTGTAAGATTAAGTTTGGTCTGATGCATCTGCCCTGATATTTCTTCGCCAGAGTGGCATGTTCAGCAATTTTTCCGCAACATCTGCTTATTGACACCAACTTGGGGATAAGAAGGAACACTTAATTGGTGACGACAATTACGTCGCCATCTGTTTGTATCTTAGAACACTAACCCCGTCTTAGGAATTGACAAATTAGCCATCATCTGCATCGACGAAAAAGCTAGTGTTCTATTGTTAGTTTTCCCGATCCAACACCAGCGAAAGAGGATGATTCGACTGACTCTAGCCCTGTAGTCTCTTGTCCCTTCAAAGACGCTCAGCCAATCTCAACTTGGCAGAACGAGCGCGGGGATTTTCATCCCGTTCCGTGGATTGTGGAGTTATAGGTTTTTTGGTAAGCACCCGCAAAATTGGAGAATCCCGCAAGTGGTGTTTAACCAGACGGTCTTCCAAGCTGTGAAAACTAATAATACCAATTCTGGCTCCTGGCTTTAACCAAGTTGGCGCACAATTGAGAAATTTTTCGAGAGCGGATAATTCTTGGTTAACGGCAATGCGGAGAGCTTGAAACGTGCGAGTGGCGGGATGAATTCTACCATAGCGGTATTTTTGGGGAACGACCCGCGCGATCGCATCGGCTAATTGGGTGGTTGTCTCAAAAGGACGACGTTCCACAATTGCCCGAGCAATCCGCCGGGATAAGCGCTCTTCACCATATTCATAAATAATGTTTGCCAGTTGGGTTTCATCCCAATGATTGATAATCTCGGCGGCGGTTAGAGATTGACGTTGATCCATCCGCATATCTAGATGAGCCGGATGGCGAAAACTAAAGCCGCGCGAGGGAACATCCAGTTGAGCTGAACTGACGCCTAAATCGGCAATAATGCCATCAAATAAAGAGTCCGGCGGTTGATAGTCAGCAAAATTCCCCTGCCAAAATTGGATGCTTTCGCCATAGGGAGCTAACTTCGCTTCAGCCGCCGCGATCGCGATCGCATCTTGATCTATGGCTGTGACACGGACATCAGGAGCAGCTAATAGGATTAATTCGCTGTGTCCACCCCCACCCACAGTCGCGTCTAAATAATGCCCACCCGGACGAATCGTCAATTCGGCAATTAACTCCTGACTTAACACCGAGCGATGAAAAAACTGCCCCGTTTGCGCCTCAGACTCCATCTGACATTCTCCCCCACTCAATCAAAGATTGCCGAAAAACCTGTGGTTTGGACTGTAGGGGCGACCTGCTTGGTCTAATCAACAACACCACTCCACTCAATTTAATCGGGTCGCCCTCTACTTACAGCGCTTTCCTCTGCTATGAGGTACAACATCAATCTAGCAGTTTGAGGGATAGCGGGCTAATACTGTACTCCATAAGAGCGCGAAGCGCTGTAATTGGCTATCACTAAACGCGCTATCTGGGGCATAATACTATCGTACCCTGACCCCGGAACCTCACCTGAATATCTATGGTAAATAAATAGGCGTCATCGCTAAAAGTTGGGTAAACCAAATACATTACTATGGCACAACTCGAAACCAGAACTGACCCAATGGTTCTCAACTTGGGTCCTCACCATCCCTCCATGCACGGCGTTCTCCGCTTAATCGTCACCTTAGACGGGGAGGATGTAATCGATTGCGAACCGGTTCTCGGTTACCTGCATCGCGGCATGGAGAAAATAGCTGAGAACCGCACGAATATTATGTATGTCCCCTATGTGAGTCGGTGGGACTATGCAGCGGGCATGTTTAACGAAGCGATTACAGTCAATGCCCCAGAAAAATTGGCAGATGTTCCAGTACCCAAACGCGCCAGCTATATCCGCGTGATTATGCTGGAGTTGAATCGAATCGCCAATCACCTGCTTTGGTTAGGACCATTTCTCGCGGATGTCGGGGCGCAAACTCCTTTCTTCTACATCTTCCGGGAAAGGGAATTGATTTACGACTTGTGGGAAGCCGCAAGCGGACAACGACTGGTTAATAATAACTACTTCCGCATTGGTGGAGTAGCGGTTGATCTTCCTTATGGGTGGGTTGACAAATGTGAAGACTTTTGCGACTATTTTGACCCCAAAGTCGATGAATACGAACGCTTAATTACCAACAACCCAATTTTCCGCCGTCGCGTCGAAGGCGTGGGTACGATTACCCGTGAAGAAGCGATAAACTGGGGACTTTCAGGTCCAATGTTGCGGGGTTCTGGCGTGAAGTGGGACTTGCGGAAAGTTGACCACTATGAATGTTACGACGACTTTGATTGGGAAATCCACTGGGAAACTGCCGGGGATTGTCTTGCCCGGTATTTAATTCGGATTCGGGAAATGCGGGAATCCCTGAAAATTATTCGTCAGGCATTAAAAGGATTACCAGGCGGTCCCTACGAAAATCTGGAAGCCAAACGCATGGCTGAAGGAAAGAAATCTCAGTGGAATGATTTTGATTACCAGTATATTGGCAAGAAAATCGCTCCAACCTTTAAGATTCCTCCGGGTGAACACTATGTTCGCCTCGAAAGTGGTAAAGGAGAACTGGGAATTTTTATTATTGGGGATGATAATGTTTTCCCGTGGCGTTGGAAGATTCGCCCACCAGATTTCAACAACTTGCAAATTCTGCCCCATATTTTGCGAGGAGTCAAGGTGGCAGATATTATGGCAATTCTCGGTAGTATTGACGTGATCATGGGTTCAGTAGACCGCTGATTGATCAACAGATATTGAGAGAAAGTGGTACGCCAAACAACGTACCACTTTTTTTAATTAGCGTTGAATCAAAATTATTGATTGTGCATTTCTCCTGAGATAATGAATACCCTGAGCCACCGTAAGGAGTAGAAGATGACTAAAACTGCATGGGTGTTTCCCGGACAGGGTTCTCAAGCTGTCGGTATGGGAGCGGATTTAGCCGATTTACCCATTGCTCAAGCTAAATTCGCACAAGCCCAGCAAATTTTAGGCTGGGACGTGCTAGAACTGTGCCAAAGTTCTGAAGAGAACCTGTCTCGCACTCTGTATACTCAACCCTGTCTCTATGTCATCGAAAGCATCTTAGCTGATATCCTCCAAGAACGAGGACATAAACCCCACCTCGTCGCGGGTCACAGTTTGGGCGAATATGTGGCACTCTACGTGGCTGGTGTCTTCGACTTTGAGGCGGGGTTAAATCTGGTTAAATGTCGTGCTGAACTGATGGATAGTGCATCAGGGGGCATGATGGCAGCTTTAATTGGATTTAACCAGGAACAGCTTGACCAACAAATCCAGCAGCATGATGATGTGGTATTAGCCAATGATAATAGTCCGACGCAAGTCGTGATTTCCGGAGCCCCCGATGCCGTGGAAGCGGTATTGAGTCAGGTTAAAGCTAAGCGAGTGGTGCGGTTAAATGTCTCTGGGGCGTTTCACTCACCGTTCATGGCATCAGCCGCCGCCGAGTTTCAGACGGTGTTGGAGTCTGTTCCCTTTGCTGATGCTAAGATTCCGGTATTATCCAATGTAGAACCCATACCCGCCACAGAAGCGGCTGTCCTCAAGGAACGCCTGCAACGTCAGATAACGGGCAGTGTGCGCTGGCGAGAAATTTGCTTACAACTGTCAGAGGAAGGAATTGAGAAGGTAGTAGAAATTGGTCCAGGAAAAGTTCTCACGGGTTTGATTAAACGAATGTGCCGGGATATAGTTTTGGAAAATAGGGGAAGTTTGGCGGATTTGTCGGGTTAAAACCACTTTCTCACTGTTGGAATTGTAAGTTCTGCCAGTTAGTCTGACAATATTGAACAGATAATGGCAAACACAAACCCGACAGTAGGGACACGGCAATTATTGTCCCTACTGTTGAATAAGAACACATCCGCTAGTTTAGTTATTCCGTGTCGTTTTTGCGTCAAAGGGCAACATCTCGATATCACGCGCACTAAAAAATCCATTGACAAACTTAATTATTAAAATTTTGCCATCCCAAATTGGAGTATAAGCAATACTATAGGTTACCCCTTTGGCAGCATCTTCCTGGCGAACAGGTGGATCATTATCAAACAAGTCTAGCGTCAATGAGTCCAAATCAAATTCAAATGCTGCGAACCCTCGCTCAGCACCGCCTATTGGTTGCACAACCCCGCCACTGATTACCGTTTCCGCGTAAATAACTTGCGCCCCATTCCTTAATTCGTATCGCCATTCATCTAAGTCTTCATCCCGAATCAGACCCTGTTCTACCGATGTTGACCACATCATTACCACCGAATCAAACGGGGGATTACCTACAGTTTCTTCTAAGGTTAAGGTAGTTGTAAAGGAATCAGCTAAGGCACTCTCCATCACGCTGAACCCCAAAGCAGCAGTAGCCGCAGCTACAGCAAATTTCTGGTATAGTTTCATACCTATTTCTCCTGAAATACAGCGACAAAATAAAATCAAGCAGGAAGCCTATCAGTTTGGTACAAAACGTTATTTTAGGTTGGGTAGAGCGATAGCAAAACCCAACCGACAAAGGTGACATGCTCCCATTAAGCATCTGTCCTTAACTCAGGCTTCTGAAGTAGGTTTCTCCGCAAAACTGTATTTTTTGTCAAAAATCTTTACAAAATCCGTCCAAAAAACGAAAGATACTTCCCCAGCTCTATTAACCTAGTGTTAACCTAATGAGTCTACTGTAAGTTATATATTTTCCATTTCTCTGTTACCTGTTGCCTGCTGCCCAAAATCCGTCGGTGACACTTGCAGGTATGGGATGTGGTCGCTGTTTTCGGAAAATCGTCATTTTGTAAAGAAATATTACAAAGTTGATCCTTTTTCGTAAAAGGCAAGACTAAACCTTGAGTGATGTGTAGAACGAATAGTTCTTCTATTGAATCAATAGTCAAAACCAAGAACGAGCGTATTTACAGTGAGTTTAAATCGATGAAAAAAGCAGTTTACTGGCTAATGGGAGAAAAAGCAGGACGGGTTGCCGTCGGCACCTGGAATTGGCTGTGGGGTATGCCTGTAGAAACAGGTGGCAAAGTCGCCGTAGAGGTCGCTGAACAATCCCTGCGCTCCATGCAAGAATCCGTGCAAAAGCTTGCCCATGCCGTTTCTACCCAAGTGGCGGCTTATGAAAGAGCCAAGCAAAAATATGAGGCGAAAACCCAGGAATTGCAGAACTTTGAACAGCAAGCCGCGATCGCGCAGCAAAATGGCAATGAAGAAGGCGCTCGTTTAGCGATGACAAAGGTACTGCAAATTGAGCAGCTTTTGCCTCAGTTAGAAGAGCAAGTTAAACAGGCAGAACAGTTCGTCAATGCCTCAAAAGATAAGCTGAATCGGGAACGAATGAAGCTGGAACAATACAAGACTGACATGCAGAACATGAAAGACATCTCAGAGATCAACGAGGCATTATCGGCAATGGCAAAAGTCAACAGCGACTTGAGTATTGATTCAGCCCGATCGCAGTTTGAACAAGCCAAAAGTGCCGTTGATCGGCGTAATTTGCGTACCAAAGCCTACGCTGAACTATCTGAAAATCCGGCGGAAAAACTCAGCGCTGACTTGGAAACCATGGCGATAGACGATGCCGTATCCCAACGTCTGCAAATGTTAAACAATTCTAGTCCCAAGGAACTTCCTGAATAAATTATGGCAAAGACAAGTAGCGGTCCTCCTCCGATTGTTTTTATCCTGATTGTTCTGCTGTTGCTGGGTGGTGGTTACTGGTGGTTTGTCATGCGCTCAAAACCAACCCAACCGGGAGCGATTAACCCATCCCCAGGAGGTCAAGTCACACCCCAACAACCTGGGCAATCAGCCCCCGCCAGTGGCACATTCCCCTTGCCGACGTCAGTACAGGCTGGCACAACGGTGAGGATTGATGGCTCAACCAGCATGGTTACCATTAATCAGAACCTCAAACGTGGCTTTGAGACTCAGTTTCCCGGTACAACGGTAACAGCCCAAGCTAGGGGTTCCGAGGTGGGACTTCAAGCTGTCCTAGGGGGTCAAGCGGATATTGCCGCCGTATCCCGCCCCCTCACTCCCGCAGAACAAGGTCAAGGCTTGATGGCACAGCCAATTGCCACGGATCAGATTGCCGTAGTTGTGGGACAAAACAATCCGTTCTCAGGTTCCCTCTCCTTGGCTCAAGTTGCTGGTATTTTCCAGGGACAAATTAATAATTGGTCTGCTGTTGGCGGAGCATCAGTTCCGATTCGGGTGATTAATCGCCCACCCGTGAGTGGCACTCATCAAGCGTTTAAGGAATTAGCCCTAAATGGTGGGAATTTTGGCACGACACCCAATATTATTACCTTACCCAGAGATGAGACAACCGGTTTGCTGCGAGAACTGAATACAGATGGCATTGGCTATGCCACCTATGCCCAAGTTGTCAACCAGCAAACGGTGCGATCTGTACCAATTGATGGGGCAGCACCAGGAACGCCTAATTATCCCCTACAGCGGCAGTTGTATTACGTGTACAAAAATCCAGCTAACCCAGCCGTTCAAGCCTTTGTGGGTTATACGACTTCACCCCAAGGACAACAAGCTATGTTTATTGGCAATTAAGGAGCTTTGTCATTTGTTTATGTCATTCGTCATTTGTCGTACCTAACTTGAAAAGGGGGTGACTTTATCGGATTTGGTATTACACTAGAACCGTCACCAGTTTCCTATCCGTTCTCACAGCAACAGAAGCTATGCTCCAGACGTAGCCTGTCTGGAAGCGGGGACGAGGAATTGTGTCAGCAGAACGTTTATTAAACTCAGGTACTCTGCTAGCTATGTCCCATCGGTATTCTATTCGGTTAAGCCGTAAAATTTTCCTAATTCTCTTCAGCCTAGGCTTAATTGTAAGTTTAACCGCCTACGTGGTTATTAAGCGTAACCGAGTACATCACCTCACCATCGCCGCAGGGTCAAAGCAAGGGGAAAGTTACCTCTTTAGTCAGGCAATGGCACAAGTCGTTGCTAAATATAACCCGAAAATTCAGATCAAAGTCCTGGAAACCAAGGGTTCAAAGGAAAATATAAGACTGCTAGAAGAGAAGAAAGTGCAACTGGCGACAGCCCAGGCGGATATCCCTGCCCTACCCTCGGCGCGGATTGTGTCTAAATTATTCCCTGATATGTTTCAGTTGGTTGTCCAAGCCAACTCTGGCATCAATCAAGTCTCCGATCTCAAGGGAAAACGGATTGGACTGCCACCAGAAGGGGATGGTCAGTATTTGTCCTTTTTATTCGTCGCCGAACATTATGGCTTGGAAAAAACCGACTTTTTGGGCTTGGCTGTATCTGAAAAAGAAACCGATGAGGCGTTTCGCCAAAACAAAATCGATGCCGTGTTTCGGGTTCGCCCTCCAGGGAATAAATCAATTCTTGATTTGGTACAAAACCGGGGCGGGCGGTTGGTTCCGATTGAGCAAGCCGAAGCGATGAACATTAAACAACCGGCATTGGATGCTGACTTTATTCCCAAAGGCACTTACCAAGGAGCTCCTGCCATTCCCCCCACTGACTTACCCACTGTAGCCGTACCCAGGATACTTTTAGCTCACCAGAAGGTTGATTACAAGCTGATCCAAGAGATTACCAGCATTTTGTACGAGCGGCGTCGGGATATAGAGGCTGTGCTCCCGGAAGCATCCTACATCAGTCCCCCTAGCGTGTTGGTGGGGACGATTTTACCCATCCACCCCGGTGCCCAAGCTTACTATGATCGAGAGAAGCCATCCTTTCTACAAGAGAATGCCGACTGGCTAGGTTTGTTACTGTCAGTCGCGCTTATGATCGGGTCTTGGGCTTTGCAGTTGAAATCCCAACTGGAAAAGAAACAGAAAAATCAGGGTGATAACTATAATCAAGAGATTCTGGTGCTAATGAAACACATCGAATGCTGTAAGGATTTAGCCCGTCTTGAACAAATTCGACACCAGTTGTTCAGTACGTTTGAGAGTGTCGTCAATGCCCTAGACTATGATCAGATCACACCCGAGTCGTTTCAGTCGTTCACCTTCACTTGGGAAGCCGCGATCGCAGCGTTTCGCGATCGCAGAAGTACTCTCATGGCTAAACCCACCCCAATCTCGAAGTCAACACAAGTAAAGTAAAGTATGAAACCCGACAAAATCCTTAAATTGGTTGTCTCCAACTGATACTCTAATACAACAGCCCCATCAGGGGGGATTATGTTTAAGATGTTCTGTGACTAAAAACCGCGAACCCTTTGCTAGCCTAATCCTCTACCACGCCTTTAAATGGTCGGTAGTCAGCCCAGTGCTTAACATTTACCTACGAGGTCACATCCATGGTGCTGAACATGTGCCGATGGATGGTCCACTGGTTGTCGTCAGTAACCACGCCAGTGACTTTGACCCGCCCATTGTGTCCAATTGTGTGCGGCGTCCGGTGGCATTTATGGCAAAAGAGGAATTATTTCGCGTACCAGGACTCAAGCAAGCCATTCAGTTGTATGGTGCTTACCCAGTGAAGCGGGGTGCAGCAGACCGGAGTGCCATTCGTGCGGCGATTGAGTGTTTATCACAGGGGTGGGCTGTGGGTGTATTTTTACAAGGAACGCGCACGCCGGATGGTCGTATTCCTGAACCCAAGCTTGGTGCTGCCTTAATTGCAGCTAAAGTAAACGCCCCTCTACTGCCCGTAAGTTTATGGGGGACTCATACCATTTTCCCAAAAGGTTCACCGATACCGCGTCCTGTACCTGTAACCGTGCGAATTGGTCAACCCATTGACCCTCCGGCTTCGACGAAACGACCTGATTTAGCCGCAGTGACCCAGAAGTGTCAAGCAGCTATTCATGCTTTACATGATTTAGGACGATGAATCATATCGACCTATCGCATCGGGTACAGGACGTGCTTGTGCTTAATCAAAATAGAAAATTGTCACAACCTTGCGTTGTTCTTCTGCCTCCTCACAGGTTTTCAGCAAGGTTTTGCTGTCATGAAAGGCGAAGCAGATAAGCTGTTGACATCGGGAAATGATTTCGGAGTTACACAACGCACTAGCTTCTGCCAGAGACAGATGATCATTTTCTGGGTTTTCTACTAAGTGCATGACTTGTTGAAGTTGAACTTGCGACTCCCGTGGCTGACGTTCTAAGCTTTGGGGCAAAATGACCGTCAGCAAATTAGCGTCAGCACGCATTGCACCGCGAATCGCGGCTGAGTTCGTACCTGTGGCGCCAGAGGTCATCAGACGATTGCCAGCTAGAACCAAGGCATAACTCATCATCTCGATCAGATGTTGATGGGTAATGGGTACATGACGCGATCCTAACAGGGCAATCCGCTTAGAACCCGTTTGCTGGATTGTCGCAAGTTCTTGCGCTAAGGTATCTACACCGGAGATTTCTACTGATTGATTCAAAGATGCTGGTTTAAGCTGAACAACCTAGGTATTTTAGCAAAACCAGCGACAGTTAGGACTATTAGCTCGCAAAAAGGTGGCGGAGGTGTACAAGTGCAGGGGGGCGGGGAGAGAAAAAGTATTTTGGCTTGATCCGACTTGCTTGCCACTTTTAAAAGAGTCGTGCTACAGTAAGATACTGTTTGGTTCGGACGCATAGCTCAGTTGGTTAGAGCACCACGTTGACATCGTGGGGGTCACTGGTTCGAGTCCAGTTGTGTCCATTTAATTGTTAATTGCGAGTAGTATCGTGTATCTGGGGAAAAGGATAGAGGATGCATAAGGGGCAACTATATTTTTAGTGCGCCGGCTCGGCAAGATTTAAGGCAAATTAAAAACTATATGGCACAGTTTAGTTTAAGTGCGGCTAGTCGTTTTCTTGACGCTTTTGAGTAAAAATGCCGTTTATTAGCGGATTTTCCGGAAATGGGACGTTCTCGTGAGGAACTCGCTCCTAGTTTACGCAGTTTACCTGTGGATAAATATGTCATTTTTTACCGCCCGATTGAAAATGGCATCCAAGTGGAACGGGTGTTGAGTGGTTACAGAGATTTAGCTTCAAGGACGTGGGTTTGCTCTTGGCTCAAGGTGATTTGCATGATTACCTTTGATCGTGGCAATAGTTGAAATATACCTCTACTGTATCGTAGTCTCCCAGTCAGCGGTCGCTATTCTCACTATCCCGATTACGCGATCGCACTACTTGATAAGCCATTGACTTAGACGCTTTTGGGCTTCTTCTTGGGGAATTGTACCTTGTGTTGCCGCCGCTTCTAATCCACGATAAACTTTCTCGATGACATACAAGTGATATTGGATATCTTCTAGGGAGCAGTCATCGGGTAATTGAGCCAAAAGGGAGGTGACAGCTTGCTTGGCGCTACTCATCGTTCTTTGCTGTACTGTATTTATCCCATTTTAGGGCGATCGCACATTCAATCGATCCCGATCACGCGATCGCACCTTTTGAGCAAACAGCTTCCATTCCTGATGACATGACGTATCTGGGGAAAGGGGAAGGCGCGATCGCGTTGGCTATGAATGGGAGTTTAGCTCATTGTTTAAGGGTTCCGAGGTTGTCTAATCATCTTGTTGCGAGTTGTTTAGCAACTTGTTCGATAACAAGTGAGCGACAAAGGACTTCAATTTTGTTATTACCACCGATGTCAAAAAACAGATGAAGCCAGTCGTTAGGGGAAAGGGAGAGGTCTTCTAACCAAGGTGAAGGAGTGATTTTTCCCCAGCCGATAATTGTGCCGAGGTTTGCTGGAGAGGATTCTAGGTGATCTGGATTTGGATAAAGTTGTAGGTCAATGCGAATGCAGGATTTTAGGATAAGTTTTAGGGGTTGATCGGTAGTGGCAACTTCAGGTAAATAATTAATTGAATTTAGATCCCAGTAGTAGTTGAGGTTGAGGATATAATCATAGGGTAATTGCCACTCCATTGAGAGTAACTCTGCTTCGCTAAAATCGTACTGTTGCCAAATTTCTTCAAAGTTCATAGTCTGGTTAATCAGTTGGGTTAAGGGAGCAAAATAAAGTGGGTTTCTCTACGACTGCCGGGTTTTCCTGATGCGTTTAGAGGTTGTTCTCCAGGATCGCCGCCTCCAGGACCATTGTAAACGCGAACATAAGATAAACCATTGGGTTGAATCATAATTCTGACGCTGCATTGATTGTTTGGGCTTGTCCAGATCGTACCTTGACCACTTTTCGATCCGCCTCGGGCTGGGGTGGATGTCCAACCCGAAGTGATAAGCTTGGTTTCAAGGGTAGTTTTATCGATCCCATTGACGAGCTGATTTAAGACATCTATGGCGGTTAGGATGTTACCTGATGACATAGTTCAGGAAAGTGAGATATTGGTATGTTGAAGGTAGAGTAATTAACCTAACAGAGATTCAATGTGGTGATGTATATTAATGATCTTTGTTTCATAACTGTTTCCAGATTTGATAACTTCGCGAATTGGCGTGGAGGTGTGTTGTTTGGGCGATCGCTCTTTTGATCAGGGATTGGCGTTAACCGGGAGGGAGAGGGCGATCGCGTGGGAGTCCAGGTATTTGTAGGGGCGGGTAATGGTGCTTGATTTTAATGTTTGTGATAACTTTTCAACTCGCGCCCGCCCTGACTCAAAATGGAGGTGTGTTTTAGGCGATCGCTTTTTTGATCAGGGATTGGCGCAAATTGGGAGAGAGAGGTGCGATCGCACTTAGGAGAACCGGATGAAGTGCGATCGCAATTGTGATGAATTCCCCTACAAATTATTATTTGTATAACTTCACCAAACCCTTATGAACAGCATCTTGGAAAACGGTCGGGATATAAAGACAACCGGAATTAGCCTGTAGGGTGGGCAATGCCCACCCAACTTTACCCATTATTTCAAGCCAATTCAAAACCAAGTGATAGTTTCCACTATGACCAGATTTAGCCTTGACGCGAACGTAGTATTCGCTGTTTGCTTTCAACTCATATTCGTCATAAGTTGACTTCCGATTCTTGGAATCAACTTTCTTCAACTGCTTGCCATTCTTGTCATACAAAATTAACTCAATATCTCCCTCCAGAGGTAAACTACCACTACCACTTGGATGACTAACCGAAAATTGCAAGAGGCGAGGATCTGATCCCGTGGAAAATTTGTAGTAATCCAGCTCACCAGTCGGTACTTCGACGTGGTCATTCACCGTAACCCGTTTCCCTCCAATTTGACCTAGATTCCGAGCATCAGATCGAGTCTGCCCTGCCTGATCTAAGTTATGAACAAAGGTGTAAGAAGATGAAGGCATTGATGGCTTAGGAGTCATCACGACGCGATACTGACCGGGAGCAAGAGAATCATAGCGAAATACACTGTTACCAGTGCTATTTGGATTGACAGCAACCCATTGCCCATTCTGTTGTCGGTAAATTTTAGAGGTGTAGTGAATGGAGTCAATTGTCTGACCACGGACATCTCTTACTGCTGTGTGTAGGGTGCGATCTGTCGCATTACCCGCATTTCTCACAAACTAATTTGAGAAGCTAATTTGAAGGGGAAAAGTAGAACTTTTCATGCGCAGAATATAAAAATTCCATATTCTCCAACAAGATTAACCTGAAATTGCTAACCCTTACCCGAAGCATTCGATAAAATGAGCGTTAGTATTGGCAAATTTATATGACAAAATAAACTGAAAAGAGCTTCAGTCATTTTCACAACTATGCTTGTTATCTTCGAGAGCTAAAAACTTAACTCGTATTGG
Organism: Coleofasciculus sp. G3-WIS-01; assembly: GCF_040223135.1. Lineage (NCBI taxonomy): Bacteria > Bacillati > Cyanobacteriota > Cyanophyceae > Coleofasciculales > Coleofasciculaceae > Coleofasciculus > Coleofasciculus sp. G3-WIS-01. The sequence continues at coordinate 57,259 of NZ_JAVJZI010000168.1, read as the reverse complement.
GAATGGCTTGAATTCTTGAGTGCGCGATCGCTAAAATCTCTTGATAGGGACAAGAACTGGATATGGCAATAACAATTCTTCTCACACTGACTGTGATTCTCGCTCCTAACTTAAGGAGATTGAGGCGAATTGTTCCGACAGTTGCTTTGGACAAAGAAGTTTTCTTTAAACCATGATAGCGAAAGGCTTGCACCAAAACATAAGCTATTGATGACAGCCACAGTCTCAGTTGGTTACTTTGAAAGGAGCTTCATTATCAAATTAATTATAAAATTTTATTTGAGTTAATCAAAAACAGTTAGTTGGCGTAAACTATACGCTAATTAATTGTTTTTGCTAAAGCCCTATTCCAAAAATATGAGCATCAATTTGCCTTTTTTGATTAGGTTGAGAAAAATGATTATTCAGAGGCTTGAAGGCGCAACACACTGTTCTGTGCAACTGGGGGTGAATAAATGGGCTTAAATCCTTGTCTGGTAAGGTTTATGCTATTCGCAATCGCGCCTTTTGTGAGAAATGCGGGATAACGAGTCAATACCTCCCCATTGGCATCAATTTGGGTTAAATCTAAACTCAAATTAACCACCGCATTGGGTTGTCCCGATTCTTGAGCCGCATCAACAAATTCCACTAATGATTCTGCCCACTTGCCAGAACCAACAGCACGCCCAACCCAAATCGGCGCATCATCGTTAATCCCTTCAACGCCAATATCATTATCTTGAGTCGCCCCAATAATTCCTAACAGATGAGTGCCATGTTCATTCCCCTCACCAGCTTCTATCAGAGGGTTATTATCGCCATCAATCCGGTCTTGTCCTAAACTAACTCGGTTATAGTCGATATCAGGATTATCCTCGCTAAAGCCCGTATCAATCACACCGATTAAAGGCTGATCCGATTCTGGGAACTCAAAATCTACCTCCACTGGTTCGGGTAGAGCATAATCAATTATCTCTTGTCCCAGTTCCAAATCCCGCCAATCCTTTCCAGAATCAATCACCTCATCCATTAAAGCGGCTTCACCCGTCGCCCCGCGCACTTGGAAAATAACATCGTTATAATCCCCATCCGACTTCGTATCCACCCGCATATCTTCCATCACAAAGGTACTTCCATCCCCCGTGACATCGGCAATTTGCCCCACATGAAACCCATCATCTGGATTCGCCGTCGCCATGGAAAATAGGGGATGCGCCGCCCCTCCCACATCGGGATTATCAAACACCCGTTGCACGGTACTATTGGGAACCAGCATGAAACCAAACTCCTCCATCCCCTCTAAACTAAAGACGGCAAGTTCACCTTCATATCCCCCACCATCAAAGAGGAAATCAACACTAACCTCCCCAGTTTGTCCAACCGTAAACACGCCGGATTCAAATGTCACACTAGAACTGTCTAACCCAGTTAATAGCGATTCATTTAACGGCGTTTCTTCCGTCAGCGCCTCATCAGTGGCTTCACTCTCCGCCACGTCATCCAGTGAGGTAACAAAGGGAATCTCTTCTAACGTTTCCTCTCCCTCAACCGACGTGACGAAGGCAATCTCCTCTAAATCATTATCTGAAATAATAAGCACGCTAAAACCCAAACGCTGCTGCCAGTCAATGTAAACGAGTAATCCAGCAAATCCTGTTACTGAATAGAGCAGCAATTGCCAGCAGCAAACTCGGACAGAAAACGTATTAAGTTGAAGGGAAAATCAACTGAACGGAAATCTAGCTTGTTCACTATCCTATACCAAAATAATAAACTTTGTCTTGAGTTTTTTATTAAGTTTTCATAAAGCGGGGAACTTTTCCCTGATTATCAGCAATAGGTCGTAAATGTTACAGTTTTAAACTTAACCCCCCTTAACCAAGCTGTCATGGATTAATTTGACTATTGTAGAGACGCGCCATGGCGCGTCTGGGCGGGTTTAGTTACATCTGGGTGCAACCGAAAAGATAGTCGTGAAACCCGCCCCTACACAATTCACACATCAGCCTATCCTCCGTAAAATTACGGAAACTGTAAACTCCCCATGTCAGCTTATGTCGTAGAACCCCGTAAGTCTCTGCTTAAAGATTAATCCCTCCAAACCCCTCTGCGTTCCTCTGCGCTTCCCTCTGCGAACCTCTGCGTTTCAAAAAAAGCCCCAATCACACAAACCGAAACCGCCTCCCAACTCGCCGCCATTGACGCCTCTGAAATGATTGCCACAGCACAATCCCAAATGATAACCCAACAGCAAGCGATCGCGACCCTAAAAAACCGTCTATCTGAACTAAAAACCCTTAAACAAAATCTTACCCTACGTTCTCCCATCGCCGGGGTTATCCTCACCAATCATTTAGACTTGCGGCAAAATCAAGAACTAAAACCCACCGAAGACTTCCTCCTAGAAATCGCTGAACTCAGCAACCTCACCGCCACAGTAGACATCAAGGAAGAAGACTTAGAATATGTAGAAAACCATAAACCCGTTACCTTTCGTCCCCGCCAAGCTAAACTAAGACATTACACCGCCACCTGACTTTACTACATTAAGTAAATTTAAGAAAGCGTTTAATTTACGGATGGATGCTGATGTCTGTATCGACTTGAGCAATTATTACATTAAAGATATAAGTAAAATTTTAGGCATTTTATTTAAAAGCGTTCAGAATTGAATAAAATTCGCCCTTCAAAACAGATCAGAGTGTAGGAAAAGGCGGATCAAAGATACCGATAAATCTATCTTGGCAAATGATAGAGCTAAACTAGCCGTTTATGTCCGCCTAAATTATCATCATTTTGCTATTAGCGACTCAAAGAAGGAAGGAAACTGACTAGCCCTGGAAACGCGATAATTAACACAACAATTAGCGCCTGAAGCAAAATAAATGGAATTACTCCCCAGTAAATCTCTGTCGTCTTCACCTCCGGTGGGGCGACACCCCGTAAGTAAAAGAGGGCAAAGCCAAAGGGCGGTGTGAGAAAGGACGTTTGTAAATTCGCCCCTAAAATAACACCATACCAGACAAGGTTCACGTCTAGAGATTCTGCCACAGGAGCAAACAAGGGAACGATAATAAAGGCGATTTCAAAAAAGTCAATAAAAAAGCCTAAAATAAATACCGTTATCATACTCACTGCCAAAAACCCAATCTGACCTCCGGGTAGGTTAGCGAGAATATCATACATAAACTGATCGCCATTTAAACCGCGAAAGACTAAACTAAACGCCGTAGAACCCAGTAGGATAAATATCACCATGCTGGTAATTCGTAGCGTCGCGTCACAGGATTGGCGTAACGATAGCCAAGTTAACTTACGATTGGCAGCAGCAAGTACCATCGCGCCCACACAACCCACCGCTCCGGCTTCTGTTGGTGTAGCAAAGCCAAAAAAGATACTGCCTAAGACTAAAAGAATTAATAATAACGGTGGGAACATCGCAAACAGAACCCGACGCCCTAAGGCTTTCCCGCCAATGTTGCGAACCTCAGCAGGTAAAGCCGGTGCAGCAGTAGGTTTTAACCATGCCACAATTAGTACATGTACAGCAAAAGCTGCCGTCATTAATAAACCGGGAATCACGGACCCAATAAATAAGTCCCCGACAGAAATTCCTAATTGATCTGCCAATACGACTAAAACCACACTCGGAGGAATAATCTGTCCTAATGTTCCCGATGCAGCGATTACCCCCGTTGCCAATCGTTTATCATAGCCGTAGCGCAGCATAATCGGTAAAGAAATCAGTCCCATTGCCACGACGGTTGCGGCGACAACCCCAGTAGTTGCGGCTAATAGCGTCCCGACTAATACTACAGCTAAGGCAAGTCCCCCCCGCAGGCGCCCAAACAGAATCCCCATGGTTTCTAACAGGCGTTCAGCAATGCCAGATTTTTCCAGCATGGAACCCAAGAAAATAAAATAAGGGATTGCCAACAGGGTATAATTTTCCATAATGCCAAAAATACGCTGGGGCATGGCAGTCAGGAAGATAGGGTCAAAAACACCCAAACTCACACCAATAATGGAAAACGCGATCGCAACTCCTCCCAGAGAGAATGCTACCGGATAGCCCAGCGACAGAAATACCAACGCCCCAGCAAACATCAGAGGACCTAACCATTCATACTCCAGCATCATGATGTTCCTCCTCGGGTGTCAGATAGCCTGTGCAAATTGCCCAATTTTTAATCGCTTGGGAAATCCCTTGCAGAATCAGTAGAACAAAGCTAACAATAATCATGGATTTGATCGGATAGCGTGGTAATCCTCCTGGATCACGAGACATTTCCCGAATTGCCCAGGAATTGAGAATGGTTTCCCAGGAGAAATAAATCACCATTAAACAAAAGGGAATCAAGAATAACAACGTCCCGATTAAGTCAGCCAGGGCTTTCCATTTCGGTGTCCAGCTTTTATGGAATACATCCACCCGCACATGTTCATCATGGCGCAGGGCGTAGGCTGCACCCAAGAGGAATACCAGGTCAAATAAATACCATTGACTTTCGATAAAGGCATTGGAACTGAGTTTTTGACCCAGAAAAGAGCCAATATAGCGTCCGGCGACATTCCATGTGCCGATCGCGATCATCAGTAATACTAGCCAGTAGGTTAGGCGACCAACCCATTCATTAAAGGCATCGATGAGTCGAGAAATCTGTAATAATTGCTGCAAGGCTTACGGCTTCTCCTGACGCTACACCAGATGATGTATTTTACCGCCACTGTTGCCAGGAATGTAGCAAATTTTCGCCTTTCTTCAGACGGGGGAGATGAGGGAGATGGGAAAGATGGGAAAGATGGGGAACAGATGCATTCGTAGGGGCGAAGCATTTGCGCCCAGATGTCTCGGTTTTATGCTAACATTCCATCGCAAATGCTTCGCCCACCCCATGGGAAATATGGGGAGCATTGCCCACCAGCCTTCAAGAGCGTACCATTCGGTTTAGGATAATTTGAAGCAATACGAGATACTAAAATTAATGCTCGGCGTAATTCGGAAAGTTGGTAAAATTAGACGCTGGTTGCCCCTAGATGAACAGTGGTGGGTCAAATTTGACCTATTACGGACATTAGTGCGCCGGGATTTGGAGGCACGGTATAAGGGTTCAGTATTGGGGAATTTGTGGCCCCTCCTCAATCAACTCTCGCAGTTGTTAATTTACACCTACGTGTTTTCCATTGTTCTGAAGGTGAAACTTAGTCTCAAGGGATTACCTGCGGATAACAATATTGCCTTTGGCTTATGGTTGTTTGCTGGGTTATTGCCTTGGATTGCCTTTACTGGCGGGTTGACTCAATCGGCGGGTTCGGTAGTCGGACAACCCAATTTGGTAAAAAAGGTGGTGTTTCCCTTGGCATTATTACCACTGGTTCCCGTCTTATCGACATTTATTGAGAGTGCTTTGGGATTAACCGCGCTGATTGTGTTAGTTGCCATATCTTCAGGAACATTACATGCCACGTTAGCGTTATTGCCCTTAGTTTGGTTAACCCAGTTGTTATTAACCGCCGGATTAGGATATTTGGCAGCCGGGTTAACCGTATTTTTACGAGATATTCCCCAAACGTTGGGGGTGATTTTGAATCTTTGGTTTTATATGACGCCGATTGTCTATCCCGCTTCGGTGATTCCAGAAGGGTTACGGGATTGGGTGTTTTGGTTGAATCCTCTAGCTGTGATTGCTCAGGTTTATCGGGATTTGGTATTGGTTGGGTCAGTGGAACATGGGTTAGAATGGGTAGTAGCGTTTGGCGTTTCTGGGGTTGTTTTTGGTGTGGGGTTTTGGTGTTATCAGAAATTGCGTCCCGCGTTTGCAGATGTATTGTAGGGGCACGGCATTGCCGTGCCCTCTGTAGGGGTTTGGGGGTTTGGGTTTATGGGTCAATTTTGATACAATGGGCGCGATCGCATCCCTCCTATACCACGATAAAATCGGTTTGCGGGTTTGGGGGGGTTTGGAAACCGGGGGTTTGGAAACCAAGGGGTTTGGAAACCAAACCCCTACGATGGGTTGGTGTGTCAATATCGCACAATTCCTACACCACGACAAAATCTGCTACACTGACTTGAGTGGCTTGTACGCCGATTAACATGGCTAATAATTCTCCACTCCCATTCATCCGAATTAGGGTGGTACTTCCCATACCCATAAGATTAAGCTGATCAAAAGTTAGTCCCCCAGCTAACCCTAAGATATCTTCCCCAGGGTTAAAGTCAAAGATGGTATCGCTTCCCTCTCCAACTCTTAAAATAAACTGATCCGCCCCATTATTTCCATAGACTTTATCCGCCCCAGCACCGCCATCAAGGGTATCATCCCCTTCACCGCCCACCAGGATATCCGCATCACCCTCTCCCAGGAGAAAATCATCTCCAGTATCGCCAAATAAGCGATCGCGACTGTCTCCGCCATAAAGGATATCATTATCCTCGTCACCGCGTATGATATCTTCCCCGCTATTGCCGAATAGGATATCATTGCCGGGATTGCCGAATATGTAGTCATTGCCATCGCCGCCTTCTACGGTATCATGTCCGACTCCGCCGTGGATGCGATCGCGCCCAGCTTCTCCCATGAGGATATCATCTCCAGCACCGCCAAAGAGTTGATCATCATCGTCGCCGCCACTGAGGAAGTCATTCGCTGAACCCCCATGTAATTCGTCATTCCCACCTTCGCCAAATACGAGATCCTCGCCACCTCCCCCGCTGAGGGTGTCGTTATTCGGTGTACCAAATAGGGTTAAATTGCTAACTGGATTAACGGTAATCGTGACGGTGGCGGTATCCGTATCTTGTCCATCGGTAATCGTGTAATTAAAGCTATCTTCACCACTAAATCCAGAGGCGGGAGTATAGAGAAGATAGTCATCAGTTGCGTCATTGGGAGTTCCCCGTTGATCACGAGTAATTGTACCTCCATTGGTGGAGAAGATATCAAAGGTATCGATATATAAAGTATCGCCATCCAGGATATCACTATCATTACTGAGAATATCAATACTCACTGGAGTATCTTCTTGAGTGGTAGCTTTATCGGCAATAGCGACAGGAGAATCATTAACGGGATTGATGATTAAATTAACCGTTGTTCCCGCCGAATAGTTAGTGCCATCCGAAGCATTCCAGACAAAACTGGTAGTACCGTTATAGTTAGCATCGGGCGTAAAGATGAGATTATTGATATCAGTAATTGAGATATAGCCGTTCCGTAGGGGCGCAAGGCTTGCGCCCTCAAGGCTTGCGCCCTCACTGCTTGCGCCCTCACTGCTTGCACCCTCACTGCTTGCGCCCTCAAGGCTTGCGCCCTCAAGGCTTGCACCCTCAAGGCTTGCGCCCTCAAGGCTTGCACCCTCAAGGCTTGCACCCTCATGGCTTGCGCCCTCAATGCTTGTGCCCTCACTGCTTGCGCCCTCAAGGCTTGCGCCCTCAAGGCTTGCGCCCTCAATGCTTGCGCCCTCACTGCTTGCACCCTCAATGCTTGCGCCCTCAATGCTTGCGCCCTCAATGCTTGCACCCTCATGGCTTGCGCCCTCAATGCTTGCGCCCTCACCAACAGGATTACCATTTAGGGTTAACGTGCCATTTTGAGGTAAAGAAAGGAGTTTGATAGCGGTAAAGTTATCTCCTTCTGGGTCACTATAGGCATTAATAAAGTCTGTATTGGTGAAGGTAATAGAACCATCTTCTTGTCCAATTTTGTTAAATGCATTGAGTGTGGGCGCATCATTAATTCCGGTAATCGTAACAGTAACAGTAGCCGTATTCGTGCGTCCGGTACTATCACTAACAACGTAATTGAATGAGTCAGTCGCAGTTTCTTGTGTCGTTAAATGGTTAAACGCTGTACCGGGATTGTAGGTAATAGTGCCATCTGTATTTAGAGTGACAATTCCTTGGGTAGAATTGGTTTCTATGCGGTCAATAGTGAGACTGTCTCCATCCGGTTCTTGGTCATTGGTGAGCGGATTAAAAATTAGCGGCGTATTTTCATCCGTGGTAATGGTATCGTTTTGGGCGATGGGAGGAAAATTACTGGTATTGAGGAGAATGGAAATGTTATCAGAACCATAATTGGCGACAGCGAGGTCAGGTTTACTATCGTTATTGAAATCTCCGATATTCATACCTACAGGAGTAGTCCCTACGTCCAATTGAATGGTTTCACTAAAATTACCCAACCCATTTCCTAACAAAATTGAAACAGTATTGGCATCTTGATTGGTTGTGGCGATATCTAACTTCCCATCGGCATTAAAGTCGGCAACAGTAAGGCCACGGCTTCCAGTTCCTGCGGCAAAGTGAGTCGCCACACCAAAACCCCCTGACCCATTTCCTAACAAAATGGAGACATTATCGGAACCATAATTAGCAACAGCGATATCGAGTTTTCTATCTGCATTGAAGTCTCCGACAGCAAGACCAAAGGGATTCGTACCTACGCCAAAATTAGTCGCTGTACTAAAACTGCCCTTACCATTTCCCAATCTTACAGAAATGGTATTAGAAGTATAGTTTGATACAGCCAAGTCTAGCTGACTATCTCCATTAAAGTCGGCGACAGCAATACCCCAAGGATTTGTGCCTACGCCAAAGTTATTAGCCGCGCTAAAACCCCCAAACCCATTGCCTAATAGCACAGAAACGCTATTAGAAGTCCAATTAGTAACTGCCAAGTCTAAGTTGTTGTCTAAGTTAAAGTCTCCGACAACAACTTGTCGGGGATTCGTCCCTACAGTAAAGTCACTAGCCGTGCTAAATCCACCAGCGCCATCCCCTAAACGGACAGAAACTTTACTATCGACATGGTTAGTGGCAGCCAAATCGGGTTTATTATCACCATTGAAGTCTCCCACAGCCACGGATAAAGAAATATTGCCTACACCAAAGTTTCTAGCAGCACCAAAACCACCATTACCATTACCTAAAAGCACTGAAACATTTTTTGAATGGTAATTGGCTACAGCAATATCCAAGTTTCCATCTAAATTAAAATCCGCTATCCCCATACCTGGACCAACAGGACCATCCCCCACAGCAAAATTTGTGGCATTACTAAAGGAAACGGGAATATCCGGTTCATTAATTCCGGCTACTGTTACAGTTACAACGGCTGTATCACTTCCACCATTCCCATCACTTAGGGTGTAGCTAAATGTATCTGTCGCCGTTTCCCCTGCGACTAATGACTGAAACGCTGTACCGGGATTATAGGTAACTGTGCCATCTGTATTTAAGGTTACACTTCCCTGTGTTTGAGTAGTATCTAAACTGCTGATACTGATATTATCGCTATCATCTACATCACTATCATTCGTTAATAGATTCAGCGTAATTGCCCCATTTTCACTGGTTGTCGCACTATCATTTACAGCAATGGGAACATCATTAACCCCAGTTACCGTTATCGTGACGTTGGCTGTATCTGTACCCCCATTCCCATCACTGATGCTGTAGTCAAACGTATCCGTAACAGTTTCTCCAACCCCTAAGGATTGGAAATCCGGATTGGGCGTATAGGTAATCGTGCCATCTGCATTTTGAGTAACCGTTCCCCATATATTCCGTAGGGGTTTGGTCTCCAAACCCTCCTCCAAACCCCCGGTCACCAAACCCAAACTATCCAGAATCAGGTTATCATTATCGGCATCGCTATCATTACTGAGGAGATTGAACACAATCGCCGTATCAGCAGCAGTGGTAACAGTATCATTTTGGGCAACAGGCGCATCATTAACCGGATTTACCGTAATATTAACCGTTTCCCCCGCAGCAAAAATTGTGCCATCAGACGCATTCCAACCAAAGCTAGTTGTGCCATTAAAATTGGGATTGGGGGTAAAGGTAAGGTTATTGATATCCGCAATAGTAACGACTTGTCCGGCACTAACAGCTATTCCGTTTAGCGCCAAGATACCCGCATCAGGAAGAGACAGGAGTTTGATTTGACTGGGGTTATCGCTTTCGGCGTCACTAAAAGCGTTACTAAAGTCAGTTGCACTAAAGGAAATTGCAGTATCTTCGTTACCTAGTTTATTAATAGTGCTGAGAATCGGCGCATCATTCACCCCAGTAACTGTTACGGTGACGGTAGCGGTATTGGTTCCTTGGTTGCCATCACTAATTGTGTAGGTGAACGTATCCGTGCTGGTTTCCCCTGCGCCTAAGTCTTGAAAGGCTGTATTCGGATTGTAGGTGATTGTACCATCAGCGTTTATGGTAACATTACCTTGAGTATTGTTGGTATCTATGCCAGAAACTGTTACGGTATTGCTTTCGATATCGCTGTCGTTATCTTTAACCGCAATAGTCGTGGCTGTATCTTCATCAGTGGTGGCGGTATCGTTGTTGGCGATGGGATTATCGTTGATACCGTTAACCGTTACAGAAACTATTGCGGTAGCGGTATGATTATTGCCATCATCCAGAGTATAGGTGAATTGGTCAGTTACACTTTCGCCCACACCGAGAGATTGAAACGCGGTGGCGGGACTGTAGGTAACGGTGCCATCTGGATTAATTTGGACGGTGCCTTGGGTATTGGTGGTATCGACAGCAGTAATGGAGAGAGTATCGGTACTGTCTAAATCGCTGTCATTTGCCAATAGATTGAGGGAAATAGCCGTATCTTCAGTTGTGGTGAAGGTATCGTTATTCGCGATAGGGGGAAAGTTGGTGGTGTTGAGGCGTAAGGATATGTTATCGGAGTTGTAGTTAGCGACTACAAAATCTGGTTTACCATCTTCATTAAAATCTCCTACTGCCATGCCATGAGGATTATCCCCGACTCCGAAGTTAATAGCATTGCTAAAACTACCACTACCATTGCCTGATAGTACCGAAACGTTGTCAGAGGTGTGGTTGGGGACAATCAAGTCTGAATTACCATCACCATTGAAATCAGCGACAATAATCCGCCAAGAAGGATTAGTCCCTACAGCAAAGTTAGTAGTTCCGCCAAATCCACCAGACCCATTGCCTAATAGGATAGAGACATTGTGAGAACCCCCGTTTGATACAGCGAGGTCAAGGTTCCCATCCTGGTTAAAATCTTCTACCGCTAAACCATTGGGATTCGTCCCCGTAGCAAACTTGGTCGGACTGCCCAAACCACCTGTTCCATTCCCCAAAAGTACAGCGACTTTCTTCTCTTCCCAAAGTCTGACCGCGACATCCTGGTTTCCATCGGCATTAAAGTCAGTGGCGATAATCGTTGTGGGATTCGTTCCCCCTGCGGCAAAGTTGGTCGCAGAACTAAAGCCGCCTGACCCATTCCCCAATAGTATTGAAACGTGGTGAGACCCGTTGTTGCCCACCGCTAAGTCAGGTTTACCATCCCCGTTGAAGTCGGCGACAGCAATTTGAGAGGGTTGAGTCCCCACGGCAAAGTTCGTCGCCGCACTAAACCCTCCAGCCCCATTTCCCAACAGTACCGAGACGTTGTTCGAGTCGCGGTTAGATACTGCCAAGTCCAAGTTGCCATCGGCGTTGAAGTCCGCTACAGCGACATCGAAAGGACGAGTTCCTACTTTCAATGAGGGAGCGATACCAAAGTTTCCCGTACCATCGCCTAAAAGAATGGCAACATTGTTGGTATGATGGTTAACAACAGCTAAATCCAGATGTCCATCGCCGTTATAGTCTCCGATACCAACGGCAAGCGAACCATCCCCGGTGGAGAATTTTTTGTCGTCAGCAAAATTGAGTGTGGTCATTTTAAATGATTTTCTTATTTAGATAGAAATTATAATAAATCCTTGGGGGTTGGGTGGGATTAGATCACACAATATTTATTTTCTATGGAATCCATTGTCAGGATTGGCGGAATTATCGCGATTGTAGGGTGTAGAGGCTGTAGGGGCTGTAGGGGCTGTAGGGGCTCCTCGCTGCATCAATGTTGGGTATAAGAATTAACCTATATCGAAAAAGCCCCTGTCTAAATGCGGTGTCAAATTATCAATATCCAACAGAAGGCGACCCAACATAATTAGTGCAGGGTGGGCTGTGCAACGCCTTACCCATAAACTAGCTTGTTTTTCGACAGCAAACGCAAAAGTCTCCCATTCCGGCACATCATAATGGAGGGGCTTTAGACCCAAAATTCCGGTAGACGAAGCAAAGAAACCAATCGACTAGCTATAGCAATCGCCATAGCGGTTAGGACGCATCTTATGGTAGAGACGCGCCATGGCGCGTCTGGAACAACAGTTCGTTTGTCCTAATCGATGTGTCTACTGTTAATGACTAAATGCAGATTTACAGGTAATTTCTAGATTTTCCCGGAAATATCTCCCTCACTTGTGGTAGTGTCTTGAGTAGTTTAGTAAAAACACTATGAGGTATGTCACGCCAAGGGAAGCGTCCCAAATCCTCCAAGTCTCAGAAAAGACGCTCCGAAACTGGGATAAAGACGGGAAAATACGAACAATTAGAACTCCTGCGGGTCATCGACGGTATGATATCGATTCCGTCATCAGTCCAGGTGGCGATACAAGAATCAGAATCCTCTACGCCAGAGTCAGTTCTTATAAGCAGAAGTCAGACCTTGAGCGACAAGCCGACTACTTGCAATCCCTGTTTACCGATGGAAAACTTGTCAAGGAAATCGGGTCAGGACTTAATTACAAGCGCAAAGGTCTTTTATCCGTTTTGGGACAAGTCTTGTCAGGAGATGTCAGAGAAATTGTGGTCTGCCACAAAGACAGACTTGTCCGGTTTGGTCTTGACCTCATCGAATGGTTCTGTCAACAAAAAGACTGCAAACTCGTGGTTCTCAACCGAAGTGACTTATCTCCAGAGCGAGAAATGGTTGAGGATATTCTTGCCATCGTCCATGTCAACAGGAGCAGATTGTATGGACTCAGAAAGTACAAGTCTGCTATCAAAGAAGAGCCGAGTCTACCCTGAAACAGCACTGGCTAAAATCTGGTTCCAATGGATATCAGCATCCCGGTGGTGTTTTAATCAAGCGATAGCTATACTCAAAACCCAGAAAATTGGCAAGTATGACCTACGAAAAACGGTTATGGGTTTGGCTCCAGAATGGGTTAGTCAAGCACCATACAACCCCCGTCAATTGGCAGTGTTTCAAGCTTATGAGGCACACAAAGCGGCAAAAAAATCAGGGGGAGATGCTAAGTTCAGGTCTGTGCGTGAACCGGTTAAATCCATTCGGTTTCAAAAGGATAATTGGAAAAAGAAAACCTTTTACCCGACACAGACCAAGGGATTAAGTTTTAAGGCGAGTGAACCAATCATCGATAAGATGCACCACGAGCCTACCTTGGTCTTGGACAGAGGACGCTGGTTTATCTGCTATGCCGTAGACGAACCTAAGCCAAAACCTCTAAATAGTCAATTAGCTATTGCCCTCGACCCAGGTGTCAGGACATTTCTTACTGGGTTTGATGGTTCCGAAATTTGGGAAATTGGCAAGTCTGATATGGGACGCATTTATCGATTAGCCAGTCATCTTGACAAGTTGATGTCTAGAGTCGGCCTATCCAAGGGGCGGCAATTTAAGCGACTACGGTATCGGTTACGCAAGGCGGCACAAAAGATACGAGTCAAGATTCGTAACCTAGTTTCGGAGTTGCACAAGAAAGCAGCCAACTATCTATGTACCAAGTACAAAGTGATATTTTTGCCCACATTTGAGGTCAAGAATATGGTCAAACGGGGTAAACGACGGCTAAATACAAAAACGGCACGAAAGCTGGTTACGTGGTCGCATTACCGTTTTAAGATGGCGTTGAAGCATCAAGCGGCTAAATATGGCTGTGTTGTAGTAGACGTAACGGAAGAGTACACCAGTAAAACCTGTTCAAAGTGCGGTCATATCCACACAAAATTAGGAGGCAACAAGAAGTTTACTTGCCCCTCCTGTGGTCACACCATTGCGCGTGATATCAATGGCGCTTTCAATATTCTGTTGAAGGCTTTGAGAGATACCTCCACATCTGGCGTGATAGCCTCATTCCAGATTGTGCCACACTCAGAAACTTCCGGTAATTGCCAGATTTTTCCGGGTTAAATGTATCTGCTATAACAGCACCCAAAAACCATCACACCGTACCCAAAAACCATCACACCGTACCTAAGAACCATGGCACCGTACCTAAGAACCATCACACCGTACCTATGTAGAAGCGGTAGCGGTAGGGGCAAATCGCTGCATCAATGTGCGGTGGGAGAACTAATTTACCTTGACTCGCCTCGGCATCAATGTTGTGTTAAATATTACCAATACCCAGCGGGGAGCGACCTGATAGAATTAAAAGTTGGATGGTGTTAATTCAATCCGGCGGGTTGCCCCTACCAGGGACAAATGGCAAACCATTAAACAATTTCTCAACTGGCACAACAATAGACAAATAGTCGGTACGATTTTCCGAGTCTTTCAGTTATCCAATTCCTGTGCAATTCCCAAAACTGTCCCGTTGTCCCTAAATTATTAGCCAAGCGATTCCTATCCTTGAGTAAATTGAATTCACCGCTTTTTGATGAAGAAAGGGACTATGGAATCACCGTTTAATAACCAAATCCACAGTAACGCTTGGGTATTTCAAACCTGGGCTTCTTTTATTATTTCCGTCTCGGCTATGAGTATCGGTATATTATATCTACCCGTCGATAGTTGGACAAAAGGCTTTATGGGAATGGGATTAGCCTTCTCCATTGGCTCAACCATTAGCCTTGCCAAAACCACCCGCGATATTCACGAATCAAAACGCATTATCTCCAGAGTAGATGAAGCCAGAATCGAAAAATTACTCAACGAAAATCATCCGCTGAAATAAGGAGGAGATGTAGATTATTCCCAGTTCCAAATTGCCCCGTATCGTTTGTAGGGGCGCACGGCGTGCGCCCTTCAATCTGTGCGCCCTTCAATCTGTGCGCCTTGTGAACTACGTACCATACCGAATCCGTCATACATAACCCTTTTATGTCCAGATTGTTCCAGACGTTGTATGCAACGTCTCTACAGGGTTTTGGCGATTTCATCTAAAATTATTGCCGATGGGCGCAGGCTGTCGCTGGGCGCACGCCGTCGATGGGCGCAGTCAGTCTAGGGGCACAGTCCGTCCAGGGGCACAGTCCGTCCAGGGGCGCACGCCGTCGATGGGCACAGTCCGTCCAGGGGCGCACGCTGTCCATGGGCACAGTCCGTCGATGGGCACAGTCCGTCGATGGGCACAGGCCGTCGATGGGCGCACGCCGTCCATGGGCACAGGCCGTCCATGGGCGCAGTCCGTCGATGGGCGCACGCCGTCGATGGGCACAGGCTGTCGCTGGGCGCAGTCCGTCCATGGGAACACGCCGTCCATGGGAACACGCCGTCCATGGGAACACGCCGTCCATGGGCGCACGCCGTCCATGGGCGCACGCCGTCCATGGGCGCACGCCGTGCGCCCCTACGAACATATTCACAAATTGACAATGGATAATGAACAATGAATAATGACCTCTCCTTAAAAGAAGAGGATTGAAATTAAGGAAAATCTTTTTTAATTTCTTCGTAAACGAAGAGGTCTTAGACCCAATTAATCAATTGTCAATTATCAATTATTAATTATCCATTGATAAAAAACCTCAACGGCGATGAACCATTGAGGATTTATATCCCAAAGACTGTAATAAACAGCCTATTGTTTTGGGCTTGACTTTGACTTATATTGTTGAAGGGCTTTCTTGCGCCGCATTTTGGTCGCCACGACAGCCGACTCAATCGGAAATCCAGCAACTGGAATGACCTGAAACTGTCGCTCTTCTTCTAGCTGCTTGAGTTCGGTATAGTCTACCCAGTTGATGCAATTAACGGGACAGGTGTCAATTGCTTCTTGAATCAAATCTTCTGGGTCCCCATCTTGGCGAAAAACACGCGCTCGCCCATGATCTGGCTCGATGTAAAATGTATTGTGAGCCGTATGGGCACAATGCTTACAGCCAATACAGGTAATTTCATCGACATAAACACCTTTCTGTCGCAGCTCACCACCGAGTTCGGGTTCTAAACCGGAACGCTCTGGTGCATCTCGGAAGACGCCGCCGAGTTCGGGTTCTAACCCTGAACGCTCTGGTGTCGGGGAGAAATCAGACATTACGCACTCCAGCGTTGGACAACTAAACGGATTGAACCGTCTTGATTATTTTCTTGTTGGGCAACTTGAAACCCTTGCTTGGCAGTTTCGTTCATTACGGTATGAAAGGCATACCGCTGGGTGATACGATTGAGGAAACCCTCGACAGATAACGGCTGTTGCCAGTATTGGAGGTCGGCAACTAGCTCGTATTCTTTACCATTCCAGGCAAAGCCGACATCGTAGTTATTCTCTTGTTCGATAACAACTTCGGCGGTGCGGGTTTGACCCCGATACCCACGCACCTGACTCGGACCTGCTTTCCAATCTACGCCAACGTCAGTTAACGCCGATTGTAAAGAGGTCAGGTTGCGGATTTGAGTTTTTATGTTGCTGAAATGTGACATTTTGGTTAAAGAAAGCGAATTGAACAAAAAAACTTACCAAGCGCTATAGGTAGCTTGAGCGGTTGCTGTTGCCGACTGCTGAGTCGGTTGGGTAAAGTATTCCGATGTTTGCTCCATCGAGACGACTTGTCCCAACTGAGCTTCAATGGCAGCGGTCACTTCTGCACAAGAGGCGCCAACGATACCCGTGACTTTCTCTTGCACTCGACCATCTGGATAAATGACAAATTCTAAGGTTTCCATCAGTTTGTTAACGGTTGGGTCAGTCCTCCAGTTCTTTGCTGTAACACTAATTCAGCTACAGCCTGTGAGCCTAAACAACCCGCTCTGTCGCTAGTTGAGTAGTCTCTCGTTATTATTCGCATCATAGAAATTAATACTTGATTAGTATCATACACTAATCTTTTGTTAAGTTTCGCGTATCTTTCCCTCCCAGTCAAGCGGCAGGATGGTCTATTTTGTCGGGGCGGGTTTAGTCAAATCTGGGTGCAACCGTGAATGATAGTTGTAAAACCCGCCCCGACATTAAATCCGCCCTTCTAGGGGAGATGGGGGAGATGGGAGAGATAATGGAAGGTTGTTGAGTGAGACGCAACTGAGGAATTCGATGGATTCTACGTTAAACAAACCTGTTCGAGTCGGTATTTTAGGCTTTGGCGGATTAGGACAAGCGGCGGCTAGAGTGCTGGCTGGTAAACGGGAGATGATTTGGGTGGCGGCGGCTGATAAGCAGGGCTGGGCTTATGATGCTACTGGGCTAGATCCCGATCGCGCGATCGCAATGTATCATAATCAAGGGTCACTGGGTTATCTAGAACCCGCAGGGACTCTCAGCAACAACACAATTGCTGATTTAATCGAAAAGGCGGCGGTGGATGGATATTTCCTTGCCCTACCCAATTTGCCGAATACGTTTATGGCATCAGTCGCCCGCCAGTTTATCCAATCCGGATGGCGGGGGGTACTCGTAGATGCCCTGAAGCGCACCAGTGCGGTAGAACAGTTACTCGCGATGAAAGATGAACTTCAAGCGGCGGGAATCACCTACATGGCGGGATGTGGTGCCACACCGGGACTGTTAACGGCGGCGGCTGCGATCGCGGCTCAAAGCTATGCTGAAATACACAGCGTTAAAATTACCTTTGGTGTGGGTATTGCCAATTGGGAAGCCTATCGCGCCACGATTCGAGAAGATATTGCTCACCTTCCCGGCTACGATGTCGAACAGGCACATCAGATGAGTGATGGGGATGTGGAAGCGCTTCTGGATCAAACCAATGGTATTCTCACCTTAGAGAATATGGAACATGCTGATGATATCATGTTAGAATTAGCCGGAATATGCTCTCGCGATCGCGTCACCGTCGGCGGCATTGTTGATACCCGTAATCCCAAAAAACCCTTAAGTACCAATGTCCAAGTCACAGGAAGAACCTTTGAGGGCAAAATCTCCACCCATACCTTTACTCTAGGTGACGAAACCAGTATGGCGGCTAATGTCTGTGGTCCTGCCTTTGGCTACCTCAAAGCCGGGATATCATTACATCAACGAGGTATTTACGGTCTATTAACAGCGGCTGAAGTGATGCCACACTTTGTTCGATAGTCATTTGTCCTTTGTCATTCGTTGATTGAGAAATCTCTCCCCCATCTCCCCCATCTCCCCTGCGCTAAGCAGGTGGATGTTCGGTAGACAAGCTTTCTGGTTGTTCCTCTTCCATCCCATAATCGGGACTTTGCATGACAAAAGGTAAATCCGCACCTCGTAAACCGCGTTGAATTCGTTGAGGTGTGTCCGGGAAGAGCACGAATAACGGATAAATCTGGTCAACGCCTTCGCTGAGAATGTGTTGATGGCGGGGGGGCATTAGCCACTCATAATCTTTATCTAGCAACACTTGAGTCTGACGCCAACGACTCAATAAATCCGAAAAATCTTCATGGGGGCGATGGATGAAAATGAGAATTTCCACCCCCATTTTTATTTTCCATTCCGGATCACACATCAGCATGACAACATCACAGGGTAAGCCAACAGTTCCGTTCAAACTTGTCAGGTTAGAATGTCCTGTTGATGATTGGAGATGACGCAGGCGCACAATGGGTAGAGGAATTGTGATCACACTTTCCGAAGGGCGGCGCATACTAGGAATCATTTCCAGGTAAGGTCGATGTTGCTTCAGCAGCCCTAGCGCCCCCTCATGGTGGCTATATTCGGCTAAGCTGATTTCGTAATTAGATTGTTTAACTGGCATTTTTAAATAAGTGGCAATTTACTAACGTCTTGTTGACTAGTTTAAATAATATTCACGAACAGTCGTGGAAAATCAGTAGAGGTTGCTCATGTTGCTAGTACCGTTCCCTAGAAATTCACGCCTTCAACATTGAAAATGCCTACCTGGTAAGCGTTTCAGCAATGCGTGAACGGTTCTTTGATTTCCTCCTGTGTGCTGTACGAGTAGCTGAATCAACGCAGCAAATCCTCTACCATCAGATGATTGTAGGAATGGGGGCTCCATATACTGGAAATCTTTACCCTTTTAACCCAAGGTTTCAAAAACTTTAAACATGGGCAGATACATAGAAACCAGGATTGTACCCACCATTCCCCCAATGACAATAATCATCACGGGTTCTAAAATACTGGTCAAAGCTTTTACGGTTTGCTCAACTTCATCTTCATAAAAATCAGCAACCTTCATCAGCATCGAATCCAATTCCCCTGTTTCTTCGCCAACACTAATCATCTGAATTGCCAAACTGGGAAAAACTTGTTCATTTTGCATGGCAACACTGATCAAACCCCCTTGCTGAATTTCCTGCTTGGCAGCTTCCACAGCGTTAGCAATTACTTGGTTTCCTGACGTATCCCGAACAATATCTAATGCATTGAGAATAGGAACCCCCGAACGAGTCAACGTGCCAAAGACGCGGCAAAACCGGGCAACTGATGATTTTTCATTCAGTTCACCAAACAGGGGTACTTTCAATAACAGTGCATCGATTTGCAGGCGACCCGGTGGAGTTTTGTAGTACTGCTTGACAGCAACCGTGGTAACGATGATCACCCCAACTGGAATCAGGGCGTACCAGCTTCTGAGAACACCACTCAACCAGAGCATAAAGGCAGTCAGGGCTGGTAATGTGCCGCCGATTTCTTCAAAAATCCCAGCAAAGATAGGGATGAGGAAAATGGTCATGCCCAAAAACACCAATACAGCAAAGCCACCAACCACCAGAGGATAAGTCATTGCCGACTTAATCTGATTTTGCAGCCGCGCCATATCTTCGAGCAGCTTGGCTAATCGGTTGAGAACTTCATCCAGGACACCCCCAACCTCCCCCGCTTGCACCATACTGACATAGAGTTGGTCGAAGCAGGCGGGATGATCCCGCATCGAATCGGAGAGACTAGTTCCCTGCTGGACTTCGTTACTGATGGCAGTCAGCGCTTTTTTCAGCTTGGGATTGGCACATTGTTCAGATAAGATACCCAGACAGCGAACGATGGCAACTCCAGCATTCACCATTACCGCAAATTGCCGGGAAAAGACGGCTCGGTCTTTAACACTGACACTCGTCATCTTTTCCTGGATTACGTCTAAATTCAGGTCTTCCAGGCTAAAAGCTTTCTGAATACTACCAACAGTCGGATATTGATTTTGAAAGTGGGCACGGGCTTGATCAGTAGAGAGAGCTTTCACTTTCTCTTTTTTGACGTTTCCTTTGGAATCCCGAACCTCAGCAATGAAGGTAGGCATGGCTTGCGTCTGAATGAAAAAAAGAATTAAAGGGAAGGGTTAGTTATCTGGTGATGTTTTTTGTTCACGAAAAAACTAACCCCGATAACTTAGCGAGTCTTAGCACCAACTTTACCGCCCCCGGCAGCCATTCCGGCGGCTCCACCGATAATACGCTGTAACTCGTCGGGCTTAGAACTCTTGGACACAGCTGCTTCAAAGGAAATTGTTCCTTGTTTGACTAAATTTGCCAACGTCTGTTCCATGGTGATCATGCCCATTTTCATCCCGGTTTGGATGGCGGAATACATTTGGGACACTTTCCCTTCACGGATTAGGTTAGAGATAGCCGGGGTGACAATCATAATTTCCTGTGCCATTACCCGACCAAACTCACCGGGTTTCGGGTTTTTCTTGGGTACTAGGGTTTGACTGAAGACGGCGACTAAGGAGTTCGACAGCTGAGCTTGAACTTGAGGTTGTTGTTCAGGGGGGAACACGTCCAGCATCCGGTTCACGGTTTGAGAGGCGGAACTGGTGTGTAAGGTTCCCATGACCAAGTGACCCGTTTCTGCGGCTGAAATTGCCAGTGAAATGGTCTCCAAGTCCCGCATCTCACCGACCAGAATCACATCCGGGTCTTCCCGTAAGGCAGCTTTGAGAGCATTGGCAAACGTTTTGGTATCTTCACCTTTTTGACGTTGGTGAACTAAGCTTTTAATATTGGGAAAGACGTACTCAATTGGGTCTTCGACGGTAAGAATATGTTCGGGTCTGGTACGATTAATTAAATCAATCATTGCCGCCAATGTGGTGGTTTTTCCCGAACCCGTAGGTCCTGTAACCAGCACTAATCCCCGAGGACGTTCGCTCATTTCCCGCACAATATCAGGCAGACCTAACTGATCAAAGTTGGGAATCTTGGAGGACAACGCTCGCAAACAAGCGGCGTAGTAACCCCGCTCCTTATAAACATTGACCCGGAAGCGAGCTAATCCCTTCACTCCATAAGAACAATCCAATTCCCAGTTCTGCTCCAATTCTTTGCGTTGACTATTATTGAGCATACTGAAGATCAGCTTCTGACATTCTTGGGGATTCAGGGGGTCTTCCCCAAAAGGTTGAAGTTTACCACTAATACGGAAATAGACCGGTGCCCCAGCTTGAATATGCATATCTGAGCCACCCATTTCAATCATTTGCTCCATCAAGTCTTCAATAATTAAATCCATTGCCATGGTGTTGTCTCCCAATACGAATTAGTTGTTGGTTATCGGTGTTTGTTTCCGAATCAATTGTTGTTGGGGGTGAAAGCCAACAACAATTCAGGAATAGCCGCAACAGTTAGTCACGGAAGCGCGGGGTCATACAATACGGACAATCTAACCACTCCGGTTGTAACCCGGCGCCGCAAGTGCTACAGGAGAGGGATTGCTTGCGTTTGGCTTTCAGTTCTGCCTCAAGACCAGAATCAGTAAAGGTGACCCGTTCTACTTCTTCCAATGTGGTATGACCGTCCTGCACCAGGTTTAAACTATAGAATAATAAGGTTTTCATCCCTTCCTCAACCGCTGCTTCTTTGAGCCGTTCGGCAGGCGCTCCTTCGTTAATCAGGGTTTGCAGTCGTTCGGTCATCCGCATGACTTCATACACACCCACTCGTCCTTTGTATCCGATCCCATTACATTTTGGACAGAGTGTTCCTTTGGCACGAGCTTCGGAGATTTCATCTGGTTGTAGGGTATTGGCTTTATAGAACGTGACTTCCCCTTCACTGGAAGCGGACAGACCAAATCGAGCCAGTTCAGCCGCACTAGGTTGGTAAGGTGTGCGGCACTCCGAACAAACCCGCCGCATCAGGCGCTGGGCTAACACACCTAGCAGCGCACCCGACACCATGAACGGTTCAACTCCCATTTCATCCAGGCGGGGGATGGCGCCAGCCGCGTCATTAGTATGAAGAGTGGTTAAGACTAAGTGTCCCGTGAGCGCCGCTTCAATCGCGGTTTTCGCGGTTTCCTTATCGCGCGTCTCACCCACCAGAATCACATCTGGGTCTTGCCGTAGAAATGAGCGCAGAATTGAGGCAAAGTCCATCCCTTTTTCCCGCAGTACCTGCACCTGGGTAATACCGGGTAAGGAATACTCAATTGGATCTTCTGCTGTGCTGATATTGACGCCTGGATCATTGCGCTCAGCCAGGATTGAATAGAGGGTTGTGGATTTACCTGAACCCGTTGGACCTGTGACTAAGATCAACCCAAAGGGGCGTGCTGCCATTTCCCTGACAATTTCCAAGCTTTCGGGGTCAGTGATCAGAATATCCAAACCAAGCTGGGTGCTAGAGTTATCTAAAATCCGCAGCACAATCTTCTCACCGTAGCGACTGGGTAAGGTACTGACTCGGAAGTCAACCTTGCGCCCTTGGAACATGCGCCGAATTCTGCCATCTTGGGGCAATCGACGTTCGGCGATGTCCAAATCTGACATAATTTTGAAGCGAGCCGCAACGGCATCTTTAATCTTTTTGGGTAAGGGTTCAAAGGCTTGCCTCAGTACGCCGTCTTTGCGGAAGCGAACACGTAAGTATTCCTCCTGGGGTTCGATGTGAATGTCAGAGACGTCCTCTTGCAGGGCTTTGGCGAGGATTCGATTCACCAAGTTAATCACCGGGGCGCCACCGGCTTCATTCAGGGCTGCCCCTAAATCAGCTTCTGTTTCGTCCGGTGCATCGGAAAGGGTGTCGAGATTTTCAAGATCCTTACTGATGTCTGTCTGCTTGGCAGCTTCCTGTTCCTTCTCTTGTGCCAGTTTGTGATCACGATATTGATTAATCAGATGCTGATAGTCTTCCTGGGTAATCACCATCCGCCGTAGCCCAATCCCTTGAGGGCGCAGAATCCGGTTCAGATCATCTTGGGCGTCGAGATTATCCGGATCAACCATTGCCACCAGAACCGATGGCGGTTGTGTGTCATTCTTGGATAATGGCACCAAGCGATAGCGACTACAGATGTCAATGGGAATCAGGCTTTCTATGAGTTCCTTGACTTGGTGACCTGAAATTTCACTAAGTTCCGGATCGAGAGATTCAACACCGTAAAGTATTTTTAGTTCAAATAGTTGCTGTTTCTTGTACTGGCGCACTAAGTCGGGTGGCAACTGACGCCCGGTAATTGATTCAACGACATCGGTTAGAGGTCGTCCTGACTTACGGCTTTCCGCCAATGCCTGCCGCATTTGACCGTCATCAACGTAACCCGATTGAACTAGTTTATTTCCAAAGGGCGAAAAATCGTTTTTGACAACAAGGGCACGTCTTGCTGATGATGATGGGGATTGAGTCATAGTGGGTGAGACTATCTCCTTAAAGATTACAGAATTCCTAAAAGTTTTAGCTTTTGTCGTACTGGAGAAAAAGGCAACGGTAAGCCCATTCGCCAAGCCGTCGATTCAAATAAAATGGCTCGACAGATCTCAGGATGGCTCCCTTCTCAATGGGTTTAGATCGGAGTACCCATGCTGAGAAACACTTTGAGGCGTGAATAAGGTCGGATGCCAACATGCTGGAGTTACCAATATCCTGGCAAGGGTGAAATGCAAGTTTTCAGATAATCTAAACGTGATAGAATTCTGACTGAAGTCAAAATTAGTCCTCTATACCCTGATAGAATACTCTATTCCTTATTATAAATGGGGATACCGCCACAAGTTTTATCTTAACCGTTTTACACCCCTTGGAATTCAACTGAGTCTCACCCGTCTCCAGGTTAGGGTTGCTCTACTCGTGCAGGGTGGCGGCAAATACCCAGCCGTAAAAATACTCCCCGTCTCCCAGACGTGGCTAACGTCTCGAACATGCTCCAGGAAATCCTGTTGAGTGTGCTATTGAATCAATAGACACATTATTAACAGACAATTTTCACCAGTATGTACTAGGATTTGAGGAGGTAGCAATCCCGACTTGATGCCTGGGGCTTTAGCCTACCCTAAATCTTGCCGTTAATCTGGGCAAGGTAAACGAAGCCATCCTAGAAGGAGCAGGAGATTGATCGAGTTTTTAGTACGAGTGAATCATGAGTGACGAAGAAAAACAACAAAATACTACGTTGCAACAAACAGATAAGCATAAGGCAGTGAATTCAGATAACCCCGATTTAAATGAGGCAACTTCCGAGGTGGAGGTTGGGACACAACCTGAGGTTGAGTCACCATCAACGGCAGAAGCGGCAACCTCTGAAGTGACAACCGAAGCGACAAAAACTTCGGCAGGGCAAGGCGTGGAGAGTGAGTCTGCTGAATCAGACTCCGCCGGATTGCCAAGTCAGGAGGATGTCGCGGTTATCGAAACCTTAAAGCAGGAAAATGAACTCCTTAAAGCTCAAATTGAGGAAATTAATCAGCAATTTGAAGCCTTTAAAAGCCAATCGATGCGGATGGCAGCCGATTTTGATAACTTCCGCAAGCGGACGGCGAAAGAAAAAGAAGATTTAGAACATCAAGTTAAGCGGAATACTCTGGGCGAGTTATTATCCGTGGTCGATAACTTTGAGCGGGCGCGATCGCACATCAAACCTCAAAATGATGGGGAGATGGCAGTGCATAAGAGTTATCAGGGAATTTACAAGCAACTCGTGGAGGCATTCAAACGCTTAGGGGTTTCGCCGATGCGTCCGGAAGGAACGGAGTTTGATCCCAATTTCCACGAAGCGGTGATGCGGCAGCCGAGCGATGAATACGGCGAAGGAATCGTCATCGAACAGCTTATGCGTGGTTATTTCTTAGGCGATCGCGTGCTGCGCCATGCCATGGTTAAAGTTGCTGCGGCTCAAGAACCCATGGTAACCTCAGAGGAGGACACCTCGGCAGAACCAGAAAGTTAAGCGGCAGGGGTATACCTGCCTGGCTTGTCTGTCTCTAAAATAGATCTTGTCTAAGTAGCTGTAGCTGGTTTAATCAACCCGAAAAAAACGGTTGAGCGAACATCAGGCGAGTTCTGTAGCCACAGATTACCACCTAAAGAAGAAAACCTTACCGATCAAATAGGCCGAAGCGCTATGGGAAAAGTCATTGGCATCGACCTGGGCACAACTAATAGTTGCGTGGCTGTCCTGGAAGGAGGTCAGCCCCTCGTCATTTCCAACACGGAAGGCGGACGAACCACACCGAGTATTGTGGGATTTGGCAAATCGAATGAGCGCTTGGTTGGTCAACTGGCGAAGCGTCAGGCAGTTCCCAATGCTGAAAATACTGTCCATAGTATTAAACGGTTTATTGGTCGTCGCTGGGATGACACGGTAGAGGAGCGATCGCGGGTTCCTTACACCTGTATCAAGGGTCGCGACGATACCGTTGATGTCCAAATCCGCTCCCATCAGTATACGCCGCAGGAAATCTCTGCCATGATCCTGCAAAAGCTCAAAGCCGATGCCGAAAACTTTCTCGGTGAACCCGTAGAACAAGCGGTAATCACGGTACCTGCCTATTTTACCGATGCCCAGCGACAAGCCACCAAAGATTCTGGAACCATCGCAGGTCTAGAAGTGCTGCGGATCATCAACGAACCAACCGCAGCAGCGTTGGCTTATGGTCTGGATAAGCAAGACCAAGAACAACAAGTCCTCGTCTTTGACTTAGGCGGCGGTACATTCGATGTCTCGGTCATGCAACTGGGTGACGGCGTATTTGAAGTCAAAGCCACGTCTGGCAACAACCATTTAGGAGGCGATGACTTCGATAACGTAATCGTGCGCTGGATGATTGAGCAGTTCAAGGAACAAGAAGGCATCGATATCGGCGCCGATAAGATGGCGTTACAGCGCTTGCGAGAAGCCGCAGAAAAGGCGAAAATTGAACTCTCTAGTATGTTGAACACCTCGATCAACCTGCCGTTTATTACAGCAGATGAAACAGGTCCGAAACATCTAGAGATGGAATTGTCACGAGCGAAGTTTGAAGAACTGGCGCTCGACCTGATTAAAGGTACCATCGAACCCGTAAAACAGGCGCTCAAAGATGGTGAACTTAAGCCCGATGATATCGACCGAATTCTGCTGGTCGGGGGTTCGACTCGCATCCCAGCCGTCCAGAAAGCGATTAGTAAGTTTTTCGGCGGTCGCCAGCCAGATAAATCGGTCAACCCCGATGAAGCCGTTGCCCTAGGTGCAGCTATTCAAGGGGGCATCTTGGGCGGTGAAGTTGAAGACTTGCTGTTGCTAGACGTGACCCCGCTCTCACTGGGAATTGAAACCTTGGGCGAAGTTTTCACCAAAATTATCGAGCGTAACACCACAATACCCACCAGTAAATCGCAAATCTTTTCCACGGCGACGGACGGGCAAACCTCTGTGGAAATTCACGTCCTCCAGGGTGAACGGGCGATGGCTCGTGATAACAAAAGCTTGGGTAAGTTTCTACTAGCAGGCATTCCTCCGGCTCCCCGAGGTGTGCCTCAAATTGAGGTATCCTTTGATATCGATGTCAATGGAATTCTTAACGTCTCAGCGGCGGATAAAGGTACAGGAAGAGAGCAAAGCATCCGAATTACCAACACCGGTGGATTAAGTGGTGGCGAAGTGGAACGGATGCGCCAAGAAGCCGAGCAATATGCCGAAGAAGACCGCCGTCGGATGCAACTGGTGGAACTGAAAAATCAAGCCGAAAGCCTCTTCTACAGCTACGAATCGACCCTGAAAGACAATGCCGATTTGGTACGTGAGGACTTGAAGGCGCAGGGAGAGAAGAAAAAGCAACAGCTACAAGCTGCGCTCAAAGACCCATCGATTACGGTTGAGGACGTTAAACAGCAACTGGAAGATTTCCAACAAACGCTGTTTACTATTGGTGCAGCCGTCTACCAGCAAAGTGCGCCCGATTTGGAACCCGATGAGATTAGCGAAAGCGAGGAAGACCTTGCCTCACCAGTAGAGGTTAGTGAACCCTCAGAATCGGAACCCGAAGAAGAAGAGTTAATTCTTAACTTTGATGATGAAACCGTAAATAATGCTGACGATGAAACAGTTGACTAAGGTAATGCATAAATGGAAGTAGCAATTCGTTGGTTTTTTGATCCAAAATGGATAGACGTGCAGGTGAGCCGGATATCAGCCATCGGTGGCGCTCAAGCCGATCTCCTGAACAGACTATCACTATCAACCCACCCCCTAACGTAATCCAACCCTCCTGCATTGCTCTATGCCTGACTACTATGACGTTCTCGGCGTCTCTCGCGACGCTGACAAAGAAGAAATAAAGCGGGCTTACCGTCGCCTTGCCCGGAAGTACCACCCAGACGTTAACAAGGAACAAGGAGCGGAAGAGCGATTTAAAGAAATTAATCGAGCTTACGAAATCCTGTCCGAACCAGAGATGAAGGCGCGATACGACCGCTTTGGCGAGGCGGGTGTATCATCAGGTGCTGGAGCTGGCTATCCAGATTTTGGGGATATGGGTTTTGCCGATATCTTTGAAAGCTTCTTCAGTGGTTTTGCTGGTGGTGCGGGTCAGCAAACAGCGCGTCGGCGTGGTGGACCGGTGCGAGGGGATGACCTGCGCCTAGACTTGAAGCTGGAATTCCGGGAAGCTGTATTCGGTGGGGAAAAGGAAATTCGGATTCCTCACCAAGAAACCTGTAATACCTGTAACGGTACCGGAGCAAAACCGGGAACTCGACCACGTACCTGTTCGACCTGTAGCGGCACAGGACAAGTGCGTCGCGCTACTCGTACCCCCTTTGGCAGTTTCACTCAAGTTTCAGTCTGTCCCACTTGTAACGGCGAAGGACAGGTGATTGAGGATAAGTGTGAAACCTGTGGGGGATCAGGTCGCAAACAAGAAACCAAAAAGCTGAAAATTACGGTTCCACCTGGTGTGGATAATGGAACCAGGCTGCGGGTTTCTAAAGAAGGAGATGCGGGATCGCGCGGTGGTCCTCCAGGAGATTTATATGTCTACCTATTTGTTGAGGAAGATGCTGAATTTCAGCGGGATGGCATTAATGTTCTGTCTGATCTGAAAATTAGCTACTTACAAGCTATTTTAGGCTGTCGTCTACAGGTTAATACCGTCGATGGTCCGGTGGAGTTGAAGATTCCCCCAGGAACCCAACCGAATACGGTGTTAACGTTGGAAAATCATGGTGTGCCAAAATTAGGGAATCCTGTGAGTCGGGGCGACCATTTGATTACGATTCAAATAGACATTCCCACCCGGATCACGACGGAGGAACGGGAGTTGCTGGAGAAGCTGGCAAAAATTAAAGGCGATCGCACAGGTAAAGGAGGGCTAGAAGACTTTTTGGGAGGACTGTTTCGCGGATGAGTAAGCCAACGGTATCGACAATTAATCAGACACCCGATGCTCAACTGGATTTGCGAGGAACACCTTGCCCAATTAACTTTGTGCGAACTAAGCTACGTCTAGAACAAATGACGCCCGGATCTTTATTGGAAGTGTGGCTTGATCCGGGGGAACCCATTGAACAGGTTCCCGATAGTTTGGCGATGGCAGGTTACCCCATAGAGGCACTCGAAAATCACACAGACTACTTTGCCCTAAGAGTACGGTGTCCTCAAGCCTCTGCATGAGTGAGATAGCAGATATCCCACCGTCTGAGTTATGTCCCCCCTTCTTGGGGACAGTTCTGGCAGTTCAGGCTAATTTTTATCAGGTTCGATTAGAGTCAAAACTCAGCCAGGGCGGGTTTTGTACAAACGTTACCATCAATAACCAGCAGCAAATCCCTAAACCCGCCCCTACAAATCAGGTTCCCGATCAACCTAGCTTTGGGTCAACACTCAACACTCAACACTCAACACTCAACACTTTACTCTGTACTCGTCGTTCTCGATTGAAAAAAATTGGTCAACGGGTCATGGTGGGCGATCGCGTTGTCATCGAAGAACCAGACTGGACAGGGAATAGAGGTGCGATCGCGGATGTTCTCCCTAGGATTACCCAACTGGATCGTCCTCCCGTTGCTAATGCTGAACAAATTCTCTTAGTTTTTGCGTTAGCAGAACCTACCCTTGATCCTTATCAACTGAGTCGCTTTTTAGTCAAGGCAGAATCAACGGGTTTCCAGGTGTGCTTGTGTCTCAATAAAAGCGATTTAGTCACAAAAGAAGCACAACAGCAGTGGCAGCAGCGCTTGAGAGCTTGGGGATACCAACCCATATTTATCAGTGTTTACAATAATATAGGTTTAGCAGAACTCAGCGATCGCTTAAACCAAAAAATTACGGTCTTAGCTGGATTGTCTGGAGTGGGGAAATCTAGCTTAATTAACCAACTTGCCCCTGAAGCCAACCTACGAGTGGGAGAAGTAACCGGAAAATTAGGAAGGGGACGCCACACCACCCGCCATGTGGAATTATTTGAGTTACCCCAAGGGGGTTTATTGGCAGATACGCCGGGATTTAATCAGCCTGACTTGGATTGCACGCCAGGTAATTTAATCCATTACTTTCCCGAAGCGCAACAACGGTTAGCGGTAGCCAATTGCCAATTTAGTGATTGCTTACATCGAGATGAACCCAACTGTGCGGTACGGGGAGAGTGGGAACGCTATGATCATTATCTGGGTTTCTTAGAGGAAGCGATCGCGCGTCAGGAACGGTTGAATCAACAAGCTGATCCAGAGTCCACTCTTAAGGCGAAAACCAAAGGAAAGGGGCAAACGCAGTACGAACCCAAGTTAGAAACAAAGAAATATCGACGGCGTTCGCGGCGGACTCAACAGCAGGATTTAGAGGAACTGTATCAGGAAATCGAAGATTTACCTTGATTTAGCAAGAATAATCCCACTATTCATTTTCCGGTGAAGGTAAGTTCATTACTACTCCCTTATTAGATGGTGTATTGTCGGGTTGATTTTGAGCCAAAAATTTCCGAACTTGCACCATTAATGCAGTATTATACTGATAACAATCAAGATTTAAATAAATCAGCCTGCTCTAATTTAGTCCCACAAATTTTACAAAACTGAGCATCAGAATCATGAAACGGCAAACCACACCCGGCACAGACTTTCTCCACTTGGTTAGCCGTTTTCAGTAAATACTTGACTAAATCTCCCAATTGCCAAGGAATGAGAGCAATACCTGTCAAAATCATCAGCACTGTTAGTAATCGACCCCCCTCTGAAATTGGTGTGAGGTCACCAAACCCAACAGTGGTCATCGTGACTACGGCAAAATAGAAGGCATCTAAAAATGTATTAAAATTTTTAGGATTGATTCGATGTTCAACTTGATAAATTAATCCAGAGTAAACAAATATTATGGTAAATAATGTAAATAATATGCGGGCAAGGATAATGCTATCTTGATTGCTAATACTAAAAACATAAACTTTCAACGTTAAGAATCGAACTAACCGCAAAATCCGGAACCAGCGAAAAATCAAAATAAATCGAATATCAGTTACACCGAGGAAAAAAGGTACAATTGCGATCAGGTCGATCAGAGAAACCGGGCTAAAGAAGAAATTAACTTTAGACTCAGCGACCCAAAATCGGAGTAAATACTCGACGACAAAAACAATTAATATAATTCGGTCAATAACATCTAAACTTAGGCGAAATAGCGGTGGTATGGGATAAGTTTCTAACACAAAAATTGCTGAAGACAAGAGGATTAACCCCATAATCAGCAAGTTGAATCGCCTACCCACAGGCGATTCAATATCTTCTACGTAAAGAGCAATAGTTTGTCGCAAATTATCGGGCATTAATCTGGCACTATCAAAGAAAAATTAAAGACTGGAGTTGAGGTATTTACCAAAATGCCCTCAATAAAATTTAACAGATTCAGCACTGATTTCTAATTTCAATTGTAAGATAAACTAATATCTGTAGGAGACTTGAATTGCGCCCGCCCGACAATCTCGCAACCAGAGCTGCACGGCTCGACCCATAATACCATCACTACTCTCTCGTGGCGGCGTTGGTGGGCGTTCTGGTGAAGCTGAACCTAGGCGCGTAAACATCAGAGCCAAGCGCCATCCACTATCGGTATGGGTTAAAAAGAGCCAGTGAAAACTTTGGGTTTCAATTGCACCTCCCTCGACATATTGGCGTTCTAGAGTAGTGAAAAACACTTGCTGCGGGGGTTCTACGCTGGCAGTTGTCACAGAGTTATAGGAACCAGGACCAAGGGTCAGGGGTTGAAATTCTGCCCGCCCTGCCACGATGATATATAGATTGATATCAATGTCGTCATTTACAGGTCGCGATCGCTGAATCACCCGATTCGCGTAGTTAGGCAAATCCCGCAGCATCAGAGATGTTAAGGTTTCTACATCAGAGGGACAAGTCGCCGATTGAGCCAGAAGTATAGGTTTAGGGGTACAAGGATACAGGAATGTAGGGGTACAGGGGAGGACGATTTGCTCTGTCGGTTTCATCTTCAGCGTTTGTGATCCGAGGATGTAATCGGTATTAAATGCTCTACTAGGCATCTGGAATCCCAGCCAACAGGCAACTGTTAGGCATTGGATCAACTTAAGATTCATAGGGAGTTACAAGAGACTTGGACAATAAACTATTTCGACCAAAAAATAGAATAGTGCGATCGCTAAACTATCAGGTTTAATAGCTCAAAAGCAAGCCCCATAAGAACTGTAGTTTAAAGAAATAGTCCTTCAACAAAAGACTTTTGCAGAAGCAAAAAAGTTTTTAAATTACGGTTATATCTTCCGGTTAGTAAAAAACTAAAAGGCATTTTCACAAAATAATAAGCAATAAAAAATTTGGAATACAGTGTATTTTGTTTTTTCAGGAAGTAAATATTATTTCTTGTTGTATATCTTAGATAGAATTCCGCATACTTGGATTGTGGTATTCCCCTCATAGATTGTGTTAAAGCGCCAACTTTGTGATAAAGCTTAGTATTAGGAGTATAATACATTAAGTGTTTACCATTTTTCCAAACACGGTAAAAGAAATCTACTTCATCAGCATAGACAAAATATTTTTCATCCATTAAACCAATATCTTCAAAAACTTCCTTTTTAATTAATGTACAACAGGTTGGTGCATAATCGACTCTTTCAACACAATTGAACTGTCCTATATCTTTGTGATTTAAACCTCTATTCTCTGGAAGATACCCATTGGTTTTACGAAAAAAACCGCCAGCACACCATATAACATTAGGACGAGAATGATACATCATTTTAGGAGTTGCCATACTACAGTTATTCTCTCGGATAACTTTTAATAGTTGAGAAATTAAATCCGAACTAAACACTGTATCATTGTTAATTAGTAGAATATAATTGCAATCGTCTTTTAAAGCAGCTTCAATGCCCTGATTATTTCCGGCAGCAACTCCTCGATTATTCAAATTATTAATAGTTAATATTCGCCTGTCATGATAAAAGTTAATTATAGTTAAAGTTTTATCTGCTGATGCGTTATCTATCACATAGAGCTTAAAATTTTCATGACTTTGGGAAAAAATTGAATCTAAAAATTCTTCAATAACATTTTGGCTATTGAAAGTGACAGTAACAACCCCTACTTTATCCATAAAATAAACCTTTTATCCTTTTGAGTTCATCGATTGAGGATTCATAATAATCCTTAGATACGCTTTGCTGTTTAACCCATTTTACAAACTTGGATATTCCTTGCTCAAATGTATATTTAGGTTGAAAGCCTAGTTGATTTTTGATTTTTGATAAGTCAGCACAGTTATGACGTATATCTCCCACTCTAAAGTTTCCGCTTATAGTTAGATCAATTTCACTATCTAAACCATATTGATGCCGAAGAATTTCTGCAACTTGTAATACTGATATCATCCGTCCTGAGCCGACATTGAATATTTGATTATTGGCTTGATTATGTTCTAGTCCAAGAATTGTCGCTTCAATAACATCGTCAATATAAATAAAATCTCGGCTTTCCAAACCGTCTTCCCAAATATTGATAGGATGACCATTCAAAAGCCTTGTAGAGAATATGGATAGAATCCCAGTATATGGATTAGATAAAGATTGTCCAGGTCCATAAACATTCTGATACCTAAATATCACATAATCAATTCCCAGATGTTCGCAGACATTTTTGACAAGCTGTTCTTGAGATGCTTTGGTGATTCCGTAAATTGATAATGGCTTTATCGGTGATTCTTCATCTGTTGGCACACACTTAAGCGAATGATTACAAAAAGGACATTGTATGTCAAAATTGCCCTTTATTAATTCTGGTATTTTTCTGCTACTGGGATAAATATTTCCATGTTCTTGACAAAAATATTTGCCTTCTCCATAAACAGCTCTTGATGATGATAAAATTATTTTTTGGATAGAAGAACTACCGTTAGTAATCTGTTCGAGTAAAATGCCTAGACCTCGCAGATTAACATCTATATACTGTTCAATTTGGTACATAGACTGTCCTGTACCTGTTTCGGCAGCTAGGTGTATCAGCACATCTTGGTTTTCTAAAACTTTTAAATTGTCTTTCTGGTTTCGTATGTCTCCTTGAAAAAAAATACTAAATCTTTGCAATTTTTTAAGATTATTTTTTGTGAAATAATTTTCATGAACTTGATTTGACAAGTTATCTAATATAGTTATGTTATAGCCTTTCTGAAATAAACTCTCAGCCAAGTGACTACCAATGAATCCTGCACCTCCTGTAATCAAAATATTTTTAACCATAGTTTTCCCCTAAAGCACACAGTATATATTTTTATCGTTTACGTCTATATAAAAAAGATAATTCCCGATCAAGGATCAGGCTTAATTTATTAATTAAAATTTAATATTTTAATAACTCCTGGCAAATTCTCTCCCAGGCGGCGACGGGGTCAGGCGCCGCCGTGATGGGTCGTCCAATCACCAAGTAATCAGCGCCCGCTTTCAGGGTATCTGCTGGCGTCATTGAGCGCTGTTGATCGCCCTGTTCAGACCAACTGGGACGGACACCGGGACAAACCAGGAGAAAATCATCGCCACACACTTGTCGCAGCTGGGACACTTCTTGGGGCGAACAGACTGCCCCATTTAATCCGGCTTTTTGCGCCAAAAGCGCCATCTGTAGGGTGTATTCGGGTAATTCAATTGGAACCTTTAAATCAAAGGCTAAATCTCGC
This sequence comes from Coleofasciculus sp. G3-WIS-01, assembly GCF_040223135.1. NCBI lineage: Bacteria > Bacillati > Cyanobacteriota > Cyanophyceae > Coleofasciculales > Coleofasciculaceae > Coleofasciculus > Coleofasciculus sp. G3-WIS-01. Next base: position 22,942 of record NZ_JAVJZI010000168.1, on the reverse strand, counting down.
GAGTTCAAACTGGTGAGTAGGGAAATTCCAATTAATTTCGGTGGTGAACAGGCGGCGGCTTCTGCTCCTTGCTTCGCTGCTGCTACCGCCTCTTTGAGCGCCCTACGACCGGCTACAGCATGAATTGTCAGTAAATCTACGCCATACCCAGCAGCCGCCCGTGTCGCCCCAGCTACCGTATTGGGAATATCGTGAAACTTTAGATCTAAAAAGATCCGTTTTTGCCGATCTTTGAGAATCTGAAGAATCGCAGATCCACTACTGACAAATAGCTCCAGTCCTACTTTCCAGAACCTCACTTGGGGTAATTGTTCCACGAGAGCGATCGCGTGGGCTTCGGTAGGTACATCTAAGGGGACGATAATCCGCTCTGCTACTGACATGGGAAATGCTTGTTGATAAGTAGCCACAGATTATCCCATTTTCATTTAACCGTGCAACTTATGCAATAGAAGAAGGCGCTCTGACCAACTTATCTGACTGTCTAAACCCGTCCCTACAATTGCATAAGGGCGGGTTTTGTTGAGCCGTTATTGGTGAGTTGCAAACCTGAGCCTCTAAACCCGCCCCTACAAACCCATAGATAGTTTAAGGGGAAAGAAATTTCTTTCCCCTTTTTTGTATTGATATGCGTGAAGTGTCTTCCTCCCCAAAAGGGGAAAGACTTCTCCCGACCCACAGGCATATAGCCTGTTTTGTACGAAACTATTGAGGAACGATACTCAGTTCCGAGGCACCGCTTTACAGGAATCCGACTTCCTCGGACGTTCGTTCTCTTCGTAGTATAGCAAAGCTAGCGGTATCTTTGTTGTTTGCTTTTCTTTCTATGTTTTGCCAAATTAGGTAATGGCTCTGCCTTCTGCATGGATGCTCGATAAAAAAGCCATTCCCAGAAAAACCCATAGCAGTATGAGCGGCAATAATGGTGACATGAGCGAACCTCCTATGGAACACACAGTCTGATTATCTTTATAATACCACCTGATCTCACTGATTTAGTTGACAAATCTTTAAACTTGCGCTAATGCCAGGGAGCGTGGGTGTAGGGGCGGGTTTTACAGATAACTTATGCGACTTTCGGTGAAACTTGACTCGCACCCGCCCTTAGGGAAGCTTTTTACGCTGAAATCCTTAGAGTGTTTTCCCTCTGCCATCTGCCCTCTGCCTTTTTGTAGCTTACGAAACCAACCGTACAGATTTCTTTTTCCCCACCTGTAAAACCTTACCCTCTAAAGCCTCTGGGGAATCAAAGGTGCAGTCTACATCTGTAATGCGATCGCCCTCTAGCTTCACACCTCCGCCTTTGATCTGTCGCCGCCCTTCGCCACTACTGCTGCACAGCCCACTAGCATTGAGGATATAGAACAACTTAACCGGAAACTCGACTTGGGAGAGGGAAAATTCTGGGATAGCTCCCCCGCCTGCAGCCTCATCCGCCTCCTTTTTACCGTGATATTGGGCGACAATTGTCCAAGCCAAGAGTTGTTGGCGATCGCGGGGATTTGTCGGGAGTTCCTCTAAGGGTAAATCGGTGAGTAGCTCAAAATAGTTCTCTAACAGATTATCCTTAGTCCCTTCCAGCTTTTGATACATGGGTTGAGCCGCCTCCTGCAACCCCACATAATTATTCAGCGACTTAGACATCTTCAGCACGCCATCTGTACCAATTAAAATCGGCAGGAGTAATCCAAACTGGGGAGTTTGACCAAAATGCCGCTGCAAGTCTCGCCCCACAGCAATATTAAATTTTTGATCCGTTCCCCCTAACTCCACATCCGCCTTAACTACCACAGAATCATACCCTTGCATTAAGGGATAGAGAAACTCATGCAGGTAAATCGGATTTTCCTGTTTAAATCGTTCCGCAAACCCCTCCTTAGCGAGCATCTGCCCCACCGTCATCGTGGCTAACAAATCGAGAATCTCCGCCAAATCCAGCTTACTCAGCCATTCCGAGTTATAGCGAATCTCCAGGCGTCCCGGTGTTTCAAAATCCAAAATCGGACGCACCTGATCCAAGTAAGTTTGGGCATTTTGCTGCACCTGTGCTTCAGAAAGCTGCTTCCGGACATCAGATTTGCCACTTGGATCACCAATTCTTGCGGTAAAATCGCCAATAATTAGGACAGCCGTATGACCCGCATCTTGAAACGCTCGCAGTTTCCGCACGGGAATACTATGACCCAAGTGGATATCTGTCCCAGTCGGGTCAATTCCCAACTTGACCCGCAAGGGACGCTCAGTTTTGAGAATCCGTTGCTCTAGGTTCTCATTCGGGTCTTGAGAATCTGGTTGGTTGGGAAAAATGTCACTAACACCTCGGTATAACCAAGATAATGACTGAGACATTGTGTTTAAGGAGTTTGACATTCGTCTGGGAAATCTTTAAGGAGTGAACGGCTCATTAGGGATATGGAAACAAGTTTTCTACCATTGGCAATCCATCTCGCCTCTTAATCATCGATTATGGCTGGAGACTTCTTGCCCGATTAGTTAACGTACACGAGAGTAGCAGATGCTTAAGATTTACCGTTGTTTATGCCAATCCAGAAAAGTAATGTTACCATTTTTTCAGCCAAAAGCCAAAATACTTCGGTTTTTGATCATGAACGATTATCTCAGGCTTAACATTAAGAAAGATCTAAGGGAGAACACCGTCCACTGATTCAACGCTGGGAGCAACGTCCACAGGGGACAAGAATCGCCAAAACCGAATCGATCGCTAATCCTGACTTTGCCATAAATTTCTGTAATCATCTATAGAAGGTATAGAACGTATCCCCCCTAAGGTTGCCTCCCACACAGCCATCCAGTATTTTTTTCTTGAGTGAGGAAGTGAAATCACTGTGTCGTCTAGTACCATCCAACAAAAACAACAAAGAGATAGTAAAAAGGGATTGCCACCGGCTTTCCGATTCGTGCAAGGAGTCACTCAGGTAACAGGCGGAACCATTCTCGGCATTACAATGCTAACTAGCTCGGTTGTGGCTGGTGGGCTGGTTGGCTTGGCGACAAGCTTCCGCAATCTTCCCGATGTGAGAGTTCTCAGGGGCTATGTTCCCACCGAAACGACCTACGTCTACGATATTAAGGGGAAGCACCTGGCTAGCCTGCATGGTGAAGCGAATCGAGAGGTGGTTAAGTTAGAAAACATTAGCCCCAATCTCAAGCGAGCGGTTATTGCCATGGAAGATAGTCACTTCTATATTCACCATGGCGTTAACCCCAACAGTGTGGGTCGAGCCTTTTTAGCCAACTGGGAGAAGGGGGCTGTAGTAGAAGGCGGCTCTACCTTGACCATGCAGCTAGTGAAAAACTTGTTTCTGTCTCGGGAGAGAAAGTTCTCTCGTAAAATTGCCGAGGCAGTCATGGCAATCCGGCTGGAGCAAATCTTCACCAAAGACCAGATATTGGAAATGTATCTGAATCAGATCTATTGGGGTCATAACAATTATGGCATCCAAACGGCATCTGAGAGTTACTTCGCCAAGCCAGCCACTGACTTAACCTTGGCAGAATCAGCCATGCTCGCTGGATTGATTCAGTCTCCCGAAGAATATAGCCCCTTTGCCAACTATCCCTTAGCCAAACAACGGCAAGCAATCGTGCTGGAGAGAATGCGGGAACTGGGATGGATCACGGTTCAAGAGAAAAAAGATGCTTTAGCTCAACCCTTGCGTTTGGGCAAGTTAACCTCCTGGCAAACCAGCCAGCTTCCCTACATCACAGAAGCTGTCGTGGCGGAGTTGAATGAGCGATTTGGTCGAGATGCGGTTCTCAAAGGGGGGATGCGCGTCCAAACCACGGTAGATTACAATTTCCAGCGCATGGCGGAAAACACCATCGCTCGCGCTCACCAGAACTTGCGCCGCCGGGGGTTATATGCTGATCAAGTCGCACTAGCCGCTGTTGATCCGCGCACCCATTATGTCAAAGCCTTGGTGGGGGGTATCGGTTACGAAAAGAGTCAGTTCAACCGAGCCATTCAATCCCGACGCCAACCGGGTTCAGCGTTTAAACCCTTTGTTTACTACACTGCCTTTGCCACTGGCAAATATACCCCCTATTCCACGGTGATGGATACCCCAGTCAGCTACCGGGATGGGAGTGGGTGGTATTCGCCCAGAAACTATGGAGGTGGTTACGGCGGAGGGATGAGTATTCGTACTGCGCTGGTTCAGTCGCGAAATATTCCCGCCGTTAAGCTGGGCAGAGCCGTTGGGTTAGATAAAGTGATTGAAGTGTGCCGCACTCTGGGGATTAAAAGCCCCATGGAACCCGTAACCTCTTTACCCCTAGGTGCGATTGGGGTGACGCCCTTGGAAATGGCAGGGGCTTACGCTACCTTTGCCAATACAGGTTGGCATTCTGATCCGACGATCATTGTCCGGGTGACTGATAGTATGGGCAATGTGTTATTAGACAATACCCCGAAACCTCGCCTTGTTCTTGATCCATGGGCATCGGCTTCCCTGAATGCTGTCCTCCAAGGCGTGATTGAAGGAGGAACCGGAACCGCTGCTCAAATTGGACGCCCTGCGGCTGGGAAGACGGGAACAACGAGTTCAGAACGAGATGTCTGGTTCGTCGGATATGTGCCACAATTATCCACGGCGGTTTGGATTGGCAATGATAACTACAGACCGTTAGGGGGTGGGGCGACAGGGGGTGGATTTGCTGCACCAATATGGCGCGACTTTATGAGTCAGGCGTTGAAGGGTGAGCCAGTACGCTACTTTGAACCTGCGTCTAAGTATCCCCGTCCTTAAAACACTGATTTCACAGATTTCTTGTCCAGATTTGGGTAGGGAGGTGAGAGGTTAGTCACACGGATTACACTGATAGGTTAGTTCTCTCATCTTCAGGTTAGAGATACCGTAGGGTGGGTTTCGACTTCGCCAGTACGCTACTTTGAACCTGCGTCTAAGTATCCCCGTCCTTAAAACACTGATTTCACAGATTTATTGTCCAGATTTGCGTAGGGAGGTGAGAGGTTAATTCGGGGCTGCTGTTGGGAGTCTTGTGTGAGGCAGGGGATACATTTTTCCTGCTCCAGATGCAAGGATGAGGAGTATTTATGTACCAAAAGCTTGCACCATCCCCGGTAAAAAAATGCTTGAAACCCAAGTATTGTATACCTTCTACATTAATGCAGCAATCCCTAATTAAACTGATGACACTGAAAAGTAAACGGCAGGCTGATTAACTTTTGTAACATTACGCTATCCGCTCAACACAGGACAACTGTGGACAAGATAGCCATGACTGAGGCTTAAAAGCCTACGTTAAAGAGGTCAAGACACCTACGAATGCTTTCCAGTTTGTAGCCCTGTCGTCAAGGATTAAACAGGTTTATTGAGCTAAGCCAGTGTCTTTGACCGAACAAGCCTCTTTAACTTTGTCGAGGAACACGTTACCGGAGCAATCCGAGATTAAAACTTATGTTTGTGTTTGTACTGGACAAAAATAAAAAACCGCTCGCTCCTACTCACCCAGCACGCGCCAGAAAGTTGCTTCGTACTGGCACAGCGTCAGTGTTTCGTCGCTTTCCATTCACGATCATTTTGCCTGACACACAGGTGAAGGACTCTCAAGTCTCAGAATACAGATTAAAAATTGACCCAGGAGCGAAAGTCACAGGAATTGCCGTCCTCAAAAGCAATGTGGTGGTATGGGCAGCCGAATTAACTCATAGGGGGTTCGCCATCCGAGATGCGCTTACCACCCGCCGTCAAGTGAGACGCTCACGACGCAATCGCCAAACTAGATACCGTAAAGCACGGTTCAATAACCGCCGCCGTCCCTTCAGGTGGTTGCCACCATCTCTAAACAGTCGAGTTCAAAATATATTGACTTGGGTAAGGCGATTATCACGAGTCTGTCCGATCATGGGCATTAGCCAGGAGCTAGTCAGGTTCGATCTACAAAAGATGCAGAACTCAGAGGTATCTGGCGCAGAGTATCAACAGGGCGAGCTGGCGGGCTACGAGGTTCGCGAGTATCTCCTTGAAAAGTTCAATCGGTGTTGTGTCTACTGCGGTGCAACCGACACTCGACTAGAAGTCGAACACGTCAAACCACGCTCACTTGGCGGCAGTGACCGGGTTAGCAACCTAGCCATCGCTTGTCGCCCGTGCAACCAAGCTAAAGGGAGTCAAGACATTCGAGAATTCTTGGCGGGTAAGCCAGATGTTCTCAATCGAATTTTTGCTCAACTCAAAAAACCATTGGCTGATGCTGCTGCTGTTAATAGGACCCGATGGGTTTTGTTTGAGCGACTCAAAGCCACGGGGCTACCCGTGGAAACTGGGACGGGTGGACAAACCAAGTTTAATCGCATTCGTCTGGGATTAGAAAAAACTCACTGGGGAGATGCGGTAGCTGTTGGCAGTTCAACACCCCACCGGGTCATAGTCAAAGTCGTCAAACCTTTGATAATCAAGGCTACAGGTTACGGGCATCGACGGATGTGCAATATCACCAAGTTTGGTTTCCCTCAAGTGAATAAGAAGGGTGAGCTAGCTGTTCGTTCTAGGGTGAAAAAGGTTTACGGCTTCCAGACTGGGGATATGGTAAAGGCTGCTGTCCCCAAAGGGAAAAACGCAGGTACTCATGTTGGTCGAGTCACAGTTAGAAAAACCGGGCAGTTTGATATTTCCACATCTATCCAGAAGCTTCAAATCATTAACCACAAATACTGCACACCAATCCATCGGCATGATGGCTATAGTTATGCCACATAATCCACTTTTGTCCATTGATTTAATGACTAGAGGCGCACCGATCGCACTCAAGGGCAAGGATTTTGTATGTTCCTGAAAATGAACACAGTTATCTTTATTTATGTCCGAAACGAGCTGGTAAGTATTCCACCGGACATGATATGATGCCATTATTGGGTTTCATGTCCACTTTTAGCTGTCCACTGTTTGAGGCGCAAGCTAACCCAGACCATCTGCTTGAGTGGTTCAGGGACTTCTGGGTATAAACCCTCCACAATTTCTTCAAAGGTTTTGATTGATCCGGGATAAACAAAAACAGACCATCCTTGTTTAACGAGACAAGTTAATAAAGCTGACTCCTCAAGCAGGTAGGTTGTACCCAGATACATTTTTTCTGAGTTATAATCGTCTTGCCTATTCCCCGCTTCCACCTGTTCACCTCGATTGAGATATTTCTGGGCAAATGAGTTGACCATGTTTTGAAAAGATTGGTCTTTTTGATAAAGACAGTGGAGTTCCTGGTAATACATCTCAAAGTCTGATTGATTCTCAATTTGCGAAGTCTTTTGGAACTCGAACTTACAACGTCCGGAGTATTGGTTGAACAGGTAACTGTTTTCATCGATAAACTGCTCTCCAGTGCGAATTGCCTCCAAGCGAGCTTCATCTCCTTTCACTCCCTGTCTCACCTCGATTGTCAGTCGGTATATACTATCACAAACTAGGACTAGGCAAGCCGGAAAGTTTTCGCTAATCCATTTGATACAGGCTTCGATGCGCTTAGGATCAACAAAGTTTTTACTGCCAAGGCTGATTCCGAAAACACACTGTTTATATTCAGATAGTGAACTACGTAGACGAGATGGAAAGACTTTAGCTAAACTTGCCTTGTACCCATGAATCTGGGACATTTTTTCTGTAGAATTGGTCAAGTTCAAGCATTTTTTCTTAATGTAAATTGCTTTACCAATTTTAGATTGAATCAGCTTCAACCGCTCTAGGGAAAGCTGATTCCAGTCAAAGTTTTCGATGATTTTTTCTTCATCTCTATGACTATTCATACAATTAAATATTCTTGGGGACTGTCTGGAAGAACGATAACTATTATCCTGAAATCCTGATTCCCTATTTTCTCCACAGTTTTTTCCCAGATATCAAAACAGGATTTTGATAGACTTACTCATAATACAAACCTATCAAAATCCTCTAGATAAAGGTGTTAACCTAAATTAAACGTCTGTCTCAAATAAGGCAAGCCGCAGTCGCTGGGTTGATTCTTCCAATTCAGCCAAGGACTCTAGAGTCACAACAGTACTGCGTTCTATGCCTAAAATCTCTGCTGCTTTAGCCACAGCCGCTTTTTCTTTTTCATGGTAATTACCATCAGCTCGGCTCATCTTAATCGCTTGGTACAACATGGAGCGGCGAAAATTTAGAGGGAAATCATAGCTGATCCCCTTTAATAGATCCTCAATATTGGCTCCCTTCCAATCGAATTGACGTAGGGCTTCGATGTATTCTTGAGGGTCTACTATCAAAAGCTCTTGTTCATCAACATACCACTGGAATTCAGCTTCTCTGAGTTCGCCATCGGCTCCGGCGATCGCCATCAGGGCACCACCATACTTTACTGCCACATCAAAATCAATGGGTTGAGTGATATTGTATCGATGCTTGGCATATTGAGTGGGTTCCAAACTGTTTCCACTACTCATATTTGGCTCCTTTGCTTAGAACATACATTCGGTATTCTATTACCCTTGAGTCATTTGAGCAAGTAAGTCAGGCTAGCTGAATAAATCTCCTGTTGCGATCGCGATCGGTGTACCACCATTGGCGGCAATTTAAGATTATGTTCCATTTGTCAATAGTCTGGTAACCAAAATATACCAATCCGGATAAAGGTTGCTGAGTAAGGAGTTGGCGTTTTTCAGGTTTGAAAAGATTGTGTCTAGTGCATCTCGGCAAAAGTTTCTGGCCACCTTTGTGCAAGCATGGAGAGTAGAGACGTTTCACGGTCACGTCGGTACTACCCCATCTCCCTTGTAGAATCAAGGAAATCTTAGTAATAAATGTCCCATGACGCTAACACAGGTTTGGGGTGCTTTACTCATTTTTGTTCTTTGTCCCCTACTGGGTGGACTCCCCCTGATTTCCTGGATTACCTACCTACTCACAAGACGCCAACTCTCTCAAGTCGGTACGGGTAATGTATCTGTCTCCGCTGCGTTCTACCACGGTGGACGTTGGGTGGGTATCTTAGCCGTATTATCAGAAGCCTTGAAGGGAATTGCGGCTGTTTTGCTGGCGCGTTATTTCTTTCCTAGGGAACCCACCTGGGAAATCATTGCCCTGATTATGCTAGTGATGGGACGCTACTGGATGGGTAAAGGTGCTGGAACCACAAATGTGGTCTGGGGATTTGTGGTGCATGAGTGGCGAGTGGCGTTATTGGTATTTTTAATTGGGGGTATAGGCTTTACAATTATCCGCGATCGCACGACGGGACGTATCGGTGTTTTAGTTCTATTTCCCCTAATTCTGGCGCTGTTGCACCCCGATGATTTCGCTAGAATTGTCAGTGCGATCGCGCTGGGTCTGATTATCGGTTGGATTTATCATAAAATTCCCGATGACTTAGACCTTCCCACCGAACAAGCTAAATCAGAATCTCAATCCGTGTTTCATTTTTTCCGAGGCGATAAAGCGATTATTCCTCTTGAGCGCGAGCTTGAGCCGCAACAGGTTGGAGCCAAAGCAGCTACCTTATCCCAGCTTAAACGTTGGGGTTACGCTGTGCCAAAGGGATGGGTCTTACCTCCAGGGGATGATATGGAACCCTTGGTCAAATATCTCCCCGTTTCGGAATCAGAACCCCTTGTGGTTCGTTCTTCTGCTATTGGGGAAGATGCAGAACTCTCGTCAGCCGCCGGACAATATCAAACAGTTTTACAGGTAACCAGCCGTCCGGCTTTACAGGAAGCGATTACCCAAGTCTTAGCCTCTTATCATAACCCCGCCGCCAGAGGGTATCGCCGTAATCGGGATTTGCCAGACACGGCTATGGCTGTCTTAATTCAAAAACAAATTCAGGGCGTCTTTTCCGGTGTCGCATTTAGTCGTGACCCCATCCAGCAACAACAAGACACCGTAGTCATCGAAGGATTACCCGGAGATGCCACCCGCATTGTATCGGGTCAAGTCACCCCAGAACAGTATCGGGTATTTTTCCAGCAACCCCAGCTTGTAGGGGCGGGTTTAACCGATAACCTTGAGGACAAAACCGATAACTCGACGAAACCAGCCCCACTTGATCAACAGGAGACTGGAGATAATCGTTACCCATCGGTTGAAATTGAAGGACAAGGGGATGTACCCTCGGCGTTAGTCCAAGAGGTGGCTATTTTGGCGCGGGAATTGGAAGACCGCTACCATGGGATTCCCCAAGATATTGAATGGACCTATGATGGTCAGCAATTATGGCTACTGCAAGCGCGACCGATTACCAATCTACAACCCATCTGGACGCGCAAGATTGCGGCGGAGGTAATTCCCGGACTGATTCGACCCCTTACCTGGTCAATTAACCGTCCCCTCACCTGTGGCGTTTGGGGGGAAATTTTTACCATCGTGTTAAAAGAACGGGCGCAGGGATTGGAGTTTAATCAAACCGCTACACTGCATTATGCTCGCGCCTATTTTAATGCTACATTGTTAGGCGATATTTTCCGGCGCATGGGTTTACCGCCAGAAAGTTTGGAATTTCTGACACGGGGGGCTAAGTTTTCTAAACCGCCCCTGAAATCCACGCTGCGGAACCTCCCCGGATTATTTCGTCTATTAGGTCGAGAATGGAATTTAGATAAGGATTTTGAGCAAGATTATCAACACCATTTTGCTCCGGCTTTGAGTCAACTGCAAGAACAACCAGTTTCTGAATTATCAGACGCCGAAATTCTGGAACGAGTGAACCAGATTTTATCGGAATTACAACGAGCAACTTATTATAGTATTCTCGCTCCTTTAAGTCTGTCTCTGCGGCAAGCGTTGCTCAAGGTAAAGGATAAAGAATTAGATAATAGCCAAACTCCAGAAATTGCCAGCGTGCGATCGCTAGCCCAATTAGCCCATGATACGCGCCATTTATTAAGCCCAAAACAAATTAATTGTGATAATCACGCTTCTGTATTTACATCCTTGTCAGAAATTCCCGATGCTCAAAGTGTGTTGGAACAATTCGATCAATTTCTGACAGAATATGGCTATCTCAGCGATGTCGCCACAGATATTGCCGTTCCCACTTGGAAAGAAGACCCGCGACCGATACGGCAACTCTTTGCCCAGTTTTTATGCGATCCTCCCCCAGCGACTAAACCACCCAAGCGTCAGCGATGGAAAGCAGAAGTGGTACAGGCGCGTTTGAATTTAAAAGGGCAAGTGACTGAAGTATATTCGCAATTTTTAGCCCAATTGCGTTGGAGTTTTGTGGAACTGGAAAAGCATTGGTTAGAATCAGGTTTACTATCTGAGGCTGGGGATATTTTCTTCTTAGAATTTGCGGAAATTCAGCGTCTAATGGCTGAAACAGATGGGGTTTTGCGAGAGGAACTTCCAAGATTGATTAACTATCGGCGATCGCTCTTAGACGAGCATCGTCAATTAGTCAGTGTCCCTCCCCTATTCTATGGCAATCCTCCGGCGGTTTCCTTGCTGATGCAAACCCAATCCGAACCCGCTCAACAGCGTCTTATGGGAATTGGTGCAAGTGCTGGACAAGTGGAAGGTTGGGTTAGAGTTTTAGATAACTTACAATCAGTTCCAGAAATTGACCGCCAAACGATTCTGGTTGTCCCTTATACTGATTCGGGTTGGGCACCCTTATTAGCGCGTGCAGGCGGTTTAATTGCTGAGGTTGGAGGGCGGCTATCTCACGGCGCGATCGTGGCGCGGGAATATGGAATTCCAGCGGTAATGGATATTCATAACGCGACTCAGATGTTCCGCAATGGTCAACGGGTAAGGATTGATGGACAATCCGGAATCGTAGAGGTTTTGGAGTGAGGATAACTCTCATTCTGCTTCCCACGACTTCCTATGTGGGAAAGCGAGAGGATCAATCAATATATAGAATTTCCTGAATCTTTGAGTATTATGGGGTAAATGTAGATGCACCCCAGATATAAAACATAACCCAACTCGTCCAGGATGGGATGAGGGGTAATACCCCCACCCCCCCCGACAGGAAAATTCAGGTTCTAATAAGCTGACAACTACCAGACTGCTATGGCTCGCAAAAAAAAATCCAGCCGCAAAAAAACCAATATCGAATCTCTGACGCCGAATGTTCCTGAAACGTCAGAGACATCCGAATCCACAGAAAAAATTGAGGAATCAACCCAAAACACCACTGAGGTTAATCCTCCTCCCACTGAGGAGTCAACCCAGAGTTCTGACCCAGCCACCCCCCCAGAGGCAGAAAAAAAACCCGAGTCAACCCAGAGTTCTGCCCCAGCCAGCCCTCCGGCGGCAGAAAAAAGACCCTATATAGTCATTAAACCCAAACCTACCCCCGCCAAATTAATTGAAAAGCAACCGCCACCCCCTCCGGTTACAGAAGCGACAAACAAAGCAGGCGAACTGTTTCAAAAAGGCGACCAGATTACGGTAAAAGCACCTTGGGGCGGTGAAGCGACAGCAGAAATTGTAGACTTTTACCAAACCCATAGTGGCAAGATTTGGGCGCAATACAATCCCCTAGACTCTCAACCGAACTGGACTTGGCATAGCGGATGTATTCGCACCAATATTTTGGAGAAAGCGACGCAAACCGCTCAAGAATGACGAAAAACTACTGAAAGATTGTTCGCAGGCATCGGGTAGATTTGGTGCAAGACTAGATGTTGATCTTGGGCTATTGCCACAACATGCTCAAGGTCACGCACGCCCCAGTCTGGGTTGGACGCCTGCAACGAGGCATCAAAAGCAGCATTGCTAGCAGCAGTATGCTGTCCATTGCGCTTGAACGGGCCGTATAAATAGAGAATGCCCCTTGGAGGAAGCAGGCGACTCGCCCCGGCTATCAGTCCCAAGCAAGCTGACCAGGGGGCGATGTGAATCAGGTTAATGCTGACTATTGCATTTAATGGTGAGGTTTCCCAATCCACAGGCGCATCCTTCTCCACAGACCAAACCGGTGTCTGCACGTCAATATCTAGGGGCGGGTAAAGATTATCAGCAGCTTCGCCTACAGACCATGCTGCAATACTGGCACGCATCTGAGGATTGGGATCAGAAGGTAACCATTGACGTGGCTTTAGACGTGGGGCAAGGAAAATGGCATGTTCCCCTGTACCACTACCAACTTCTAAAACTGTACCTTTTGCAGGCAGCACGCGCCGTAGAATCTCCAGAATCGGTTCGCGGTTGCGTTGGGTGGCAGGTGCGTATTGCCGTTCGTCGTCCGTTGTACTCATAATTTATTCTTATCGATTAGACTTGTTTAATGTCTAGCACTTACCCGGTTCCTTATCTGTTGCGTGAGCAGGGCAGGAGTCGGCATCAGTAAGGCTGAAGGTGAGCATCGGGCATTAGCTCCTCTGGGAAAAGCCAAAGCTTGTCAGAGAAATTAGCTCAGGGCGCGATCGCGAGGGTAGTGTTTGTAACGCTTAGTGTATAAGCATCCGGGTCTTTGGCAGCTAGAAATTTATTGTTTTATCAGTTAAAATAATATATACAAAGAACAGCTAAGGGTAAACACAGCCAGAGTCACCGACCCCACGCTGACCGATACAAGCGGTACAGCGCCGGCTTGAGGGATGACCTTTAAGCCTTTCTAGAGCGTGCTAATAACTCGCTCAACCACAGCTCCTCTTACTCAAGAGGATAGATTGGGTCTTGTGTTAACCCTTATACCCTAGCAGCTCACCCTGTTTAAAGTTGTAGGAAAGCCAAGTATCTGTAAAGCTGAGTGACTAGACTTACAAACTATCAGGATTGAGTTAAGCCAACAGAACAACGTTTAACTTAATTCTGTAGATGTTGCCTTTGGGTAGCGTCCAATCAAACAAGATCTTTCCTACTTTATTTGAGTTAACCATTTCATCGCAATCGATTTAAAAATGCTGCAACCGGAATAAGCTGCTAGATTCCGGATAAATTCGGCATTGGGGTGCTGTGATCTACCGATTGGTACGCTATCCGACTCAAGCCCCCTTATGCGAGATTTGTTATGAAAACGATTAAAGCAACTAACTCAGAAAAACAAACCCTTCAAAACAGTGTCATCCAACCCCGTCTAATTCTGCAAGCCATTGCCTTTACTCTGATTTTGTCCTTTAGTGCGGATTATCTATCACCCAATAATAAAGGAATGATCAATCAGTCTACTCAGGCAAATTCTCAGTTATCTGCGGCGATTGGTCATATAGTTTTGCAACATGCATCGCAGCATACGCGAGTGCCTTCTTCTAAACTCGACCTAGTGGATGTGCAACCCCATACCTGGTCTGATAATTGTCTAGGATTGGCTGAGGAAAAAGCCTCTTGTAAACCAATGCCTGTATCTGGATGGCAAGTAGCTGTTGCCAATGGACAACGCCGCTGGATCTATCGCACGGATGCTTCCGGTTCCGTGGTTAAATTAGAACGCAGTAACCTTGAGCCCAATAACTAAGTAGGTTAGCACGATTGAACGGGTTAGGGTGGTCATTTGTCATTCGTCATTTGTCAGGGCGGGTGCGAGTCACATCCCTTGTGAGGCAAGAAACGATAATAGTAAAACCCGCCCCTACACATCGGTCAGGGCGGGTTTTGAATAAACGTTGCCATCAATAGCTGACACTTGCATCACATAAACCCGCCCCGACAAACCATGCCAGACTAGCGAAGCAAAGGATCAACACTCAAAACTTAAAACTTCCCCAGGGTGAATCCATATCTAATCAGAGACTTCCCAATCCGCTGAAATCTCAGGGGCTCGCGCAGGCATAGGAAAGAGTGCCTGAAACGCCGCCTGACGCTGTGGTGAGGGTTCTGAGGCGTTGTTCCACAGGGTTTCGTAGAAAAAGAACGACACTCCAGCAAATCCCCGTTGACGCACGGCTTCTACTTGGTTTTGAATTTGCGATAAAGAAATTGGCTTATTTTTTAAACCCGCTAAAATACCGATCCCCACAGGAATATGACGTCGCGCCGCCTGCACTTCCGGCTGTTCGAGTTCTGAAATAAACCGATCAAAGTCATCGCGATAAATCTGTACAATTAATTCTTCGACTAAACCACGGCGTTCCCAGGTATACCAATCGGCGAGAAAGAATTCATATGAAAAACGTTGAGGATTAGGAGAAAGGGAGATAATCACATCCGACTTTTGCGCTTTAACTGCTTTCCAAAGCTGGGTTAAGTAGTTTGTAATTTTGTTTGCCCGCCAGCGCACCCATTCTGGGTTTTTGGGATCACGGGGAGGTGATTGACCTTGATGCTCTTGTTGATAAAGCTTAATTGTCAAGGGATCATAACCAAAATCAGAGGGCAAGCCGAAGTGATCGTCGAATTGAATCCCATCGATGTCATAGTTGTTGACTAACTCGACTACTAAATCCTGGATAAACTGCTGCACTTGAGGGTTAAAGGGATTGAGCCAGACGCGATCGTGACTTCCTTCTTGCCAAATTTTCACACCTTGGCGATTTTGCGTCAGCCAATCGGGATGACGTTTGGCTAACTCCGAGTCAGCCGGTGCCATAAAACCAAATTCAAACCAGGGAATCACCCTGATATCCTTTTGATGGGCTTGCTGGATGATTTCCTTGAGCATATCTCGTCCTTGGGTACCCCTATCGGGATCAGGGGATTGATCTAGGGGAGTCACAAGCCTTACCGCCCGCCCAATTTCCCGTTGGGCAACTTGACTGGGGTAGAGGGTATAACCCCAATTCCAAACGGTAGGATAGACGGTGTTGAAGTTGAGTGTCTCTAGGCGTTGAATGGCGTCGGTAATGCCTTGAGTAGAAAATAAGACTTGGCTATCAATATTCGTCAGCCACACCCCTCGTAACTCAGCTTGAGCCGAATTGGGGACTTGAGTATCGACTTTGGCAATATACTGGGAGGGGAGCAACTCGGCGGTTTGAGTGGCTTGGCACAAAAAAGCAGCAATTTCAGCCCGACTGGCATTTTGGTTCGGCTTGAAGGTTTGTACGGTGGGATAATTGACTACAAGCTGGTTTTCTACAGCGGCTGCGATCGCGCCTTGGGAATAATTGGGAATCGCTTTAGCATCCTCAAATGCTGATGTCAAGGTTTCAATCGCAGGTTGCTGGGGAAAATATTTTAATCCACTGGCTAAGGATACTAAGGCTTGCACACGGGGGATCGGTTGATTGGGTTGGAATAGTCCGCCCGGATAGCCCGCTAAAAACCCAGTTTGATAGGCTTGGCGAATCGCCTGACTTGCCCAGTGTTGAGTTGGCACATCGGCAAATTTTCCGCCCGTGCGTATCTCTGGCGCATCCGGAAATGCTTGACCCAGCATGGCGGCAAATTCAGCCCGGGTGACGGGAGAATCGGGTTTAAAATGACCATCTGGGTAACCGCGAATAATCTGCTGCTGTGCTAGCTTTTCAATGCACGATTGCGCCCAATTTCCTTGGATATCACTCATCCGCGTTTGAGCATAAGCTAGGGTGGGCAGCCATAAGGCTAAGCACAAGCCAAATATAAATAGAAATATTAACCAAGCCTGATGCCCAAAAGCACGGCTAAACGCAATTAGCCCATTGGCAAAGGCTGTAAATAACGTTTTGACAAATTGTTTCATAAAGTAGCAAGTCTAGAGATATCACTATTGAGAGGCTGCACCCCTTACTGATCAGGAATGACTGGCTGGGCTAGGTAAAGGTTGCCAAAGATACTTGTCGCCCAAGGCTATCGGATGAGGAATGAGGGAATCGTTTTGAATTTTGAAACTCTGACTGATTCGGAATGTTGATCGGGAGATTTTTGTATTTTTTGCTACAAACATTTCGGCGTTCTTGGTGGGTGACATGGTGAATTGGCACAATATTTTAAGTTTTGCAACATTTTTCGACTGGGGTACTCTCCATACTTACCCAAAAATTTCACATTTAAAGTGTATTTTGTGAGTAATACTGTCTTCAGGTCAGGAATCTTAGCTGCTCTCCCCTTATGCTCATGATTGCCCCAGGCGCTTTTAGGATAAAGATCCCATTACGGCTGAACCCATCTCCATCGGCTAGGTTAACAAAACTGGGCGTTAGATGAGTAGAACGGTTGAGGGCAACAAGACGGGAGAGGAGGGGGTGGAAAGGTGCAGGGGAGATTGAGCTAGTCAGCATGCCATGGGGTACTAGAGACTTCCACCCTAGCCCAGGGAATCTGAACTGGATGGAAGTTTGAAGTTTTATTACAATTGAACGGATTAGGAGACCCATACCCTGTTGTTCTCTATCGGTTCATACTCATTCATCCATCCCCTAAAATTTATTAGAAATTAGGAAGTGGGATTATTTTTTTATTTAAAAGTAAGAAGAATACCACCGGAAAATTTAGATAAAATCCAAGCATTCAAATTAGGACAAACTGTCAGCATCTTCCTATGACTGATATAGAAGCACAAGCTTTCAACGCCAATAACGGACAATCTCTGAGAAAGCTTGCCAGAGCGATTGTTATGTCCCAAGGTCACTTTGCCCTGATTTTGGTATGCTGCAAGTTTTCACCCCAACCGCTATGCGTACTAAACCAGTTGCAAGAACTCTCTTCACTTCCTATTCAAGGTGTGAGGTTGCATCCCTCAGTAGATACTCTGTTTACGGCAATCCTCACAGCATTGGATGAACCACCACCACCTGCTTTAGTCGTCTTTGGTCTTGATTCGGTGGTTGCTGTTGATCAAGTATTGAGTGCGACTAATCTGGTGCGTGAGGAGTTTCGCAAACAGTTTCCTTTTCCACTCGTTTTGTGGATCGATGATAGAATTTTGCAAAAGATGATTCGATTAGCTCCTGATTTTAAAAGTTGGGCAGCGAATCCCATTCGGTTGGAATGCTTCAACCAGCGAGCTTTTTATCAAGCTTACAAGATGGTTTGCGCTCATCTGAAATAACAAATAAGCTCAGGATGTGATATGGCAACCGCCATAGCGGTTAGGAGACATCATTTATGTAGAGACGCGCCATGGCGCGTCTCTACTTCGGGTGACGGCTGTGGTTACACGTCCACAAAGCTTGCAGTAAACTAAAAAGCAGATACCCATTACTGCCTTGGAGCCTTGGAGCCTTCTTCTACTAGTCTCTAAGCGCTTTCGGCAGCAAGCTGCTTTGGTAGATAACCCAACTCTTCCAGTTTTTGCAGCACTTTGGCGACACTCTCCGATAACTCCTCCTGATCAGTACGGCATTCCACTTCTGGGTTGAGGGGGGGTTCGTAAGGATCGTCAATTCCGGTAAACCCGATAATTTCTCCAGCGCGGGCGCGTTTATATAATCCCTTGACATCTCGTTCTTCACATGTTGCCAGAGGAGCATTGACGTAAACTTCTAAAAAATCACCGATTTTTTGGCGTACCTCTTCTCGAATTTCACGGTAGGGCGAGATAGCCGATACCAAGACAACTACACCATTGCGGGTAAGTAGGTGGGATACAAAACCGATGCGACGAATGTTCTCGTCGCGGTCTTCTTTGCTAAAGCCCAATCCTTTGGTGAGATTCTGGCGAACGATGTCGCCGTCTAAAACTTCTAGCTTACATTCCTTGTCTTGCAAGGTTTTGGCTAATGCTTGGGTAATCGTGGTTTTACCCGCACCACTTAGACCCGTGAACCATATTGTTACACCGCGCTGATTCATAATTATTTCTGTCGCTGTCCTAAAACCTACTGTAAGTAAAACTGATCCTGTTTTCTCAGGTGAAACACTAATCGTCAAACTTCTGTTTTCTCTAATAACACATTGTTTGCTGATCAGGCTTAGATTTTAACCTAAGTTGAATGTCACTGACTGGTATGCTGGTGGGCATTGCCCACCCTACGGTAGCTCAAGGGTTTTGGCGCTCCCAAAATGCACGCTTTTGAGTGCTATTCAACCTAAGTTCAGGATTGACAATAGTTTAACTCTGTTGTGCCAAAAGTCTCCTCTGATCAAAGACGCGCCATGGCACGTCTGGAACATGGCTTCTCCTGCTTCTCTGGTTTCGCCGCGATCGCAACAACCGAAAACGTTTTGAGGGATTTACAATTGAGAGGCGCATATTGCTGCACCAATTAGCCCAACTTGGGAGTTCATCACAATATGAACTGGAACCTTTTCCAACAGGGGACTAACCCGACCTTTTTCAGTAAAAGTTCGCACAAAAGTACCATCCTGCATCAAGGGCAAAATCTTAGCCGCAATCCCGCCAGCAATATATAACCCCCCGTAGGGTAAGAGTTTGATCGCCAGATTCCCCGCTTCAGCACCATAGGCTTCCACAAACATTTTTAAAGTCTGTTCACTGAGGCTATCGCTCTTTTGCAACGCCGCTTTAGAAATCTCCGCCGCCGGATCAACGGTTTTCTCACTGCGTCCCATTTCTCCTTCCCAGGTTCTGACAACTTGGGCAATATCTGGGGATTCGTGGGCAAATTGCCGATCTCTCAAAAACTGGTAAATGGCGACAATTCCTTGACCGGAAACGACTCGTTCGGCGGAAATGCGCTGGATATCGTATTTCTCGCGTAAATATTGTAAAAGTTGGAACTCCAGTTCAGTGCGGGGGGCAAAATCAGCATGTCCGCCCTCAGAGGGAAAAACCTGATACCTGTCCTGGTTCTGAATCAGAAATCCTTGTCCTAAACCTGTACCCGCACCGAGTAGCGCAATTGGCGCCTCGGATTGGGGAGTAACCGATTGTAGAGTACATACATCGTCCGAGTCTAAACCGAGAATCCCGTAACCAACCGCCGCAAAATCATTGATTAGAGTGACTTTGGCGATGGCGAGTTCTTCCTCTAAGCGTCTGGCGTCCAGTACCCACGCCAAATTGGTCAGGTTGGAGGTATCGTTGACTACAGGACCTGCGATCGCAAAACAGGCTTTTTCGATGGTCAGTTTCCGCTGTAGCTTTTGTACC
This sequence comes from Coleofasciculus sp. G3-WIS-01, assembly GCF_040223135.1. NCBI lineage: Bacteria > Bacillati > Cyanobacteriota > Cyanophyceae > Coleofasciculales > Coleofasciculaceae > Coleofasciculus > Coleofasciculus sp. G3-WIS-01. The sequence goes on along the minus strand of NZ_JAVJZI010000168.1, from coordinate 3,091 downwards.
GCTTCCGATACAAACCTCTGGACGAGAGGTACTAAGTCTGGGAAATCACGGCTAGGATAACGGGTTTCATGGAGAACCTGCAACAATTGAGAGTCTTTTTCCTCCACCAGTCGCAAAATCGTTTTAGTCCCGCCGATATCTCCTGCCAGTATTAATGTCATAGAATCTTAACTTTAATTAAATCGAATTACCTTCTCAGTTTGACTGAGGTGGGATGTATCCCCGTTGAGTTCCATCACCCATTTTTCCCCATGACCCACGAGTTTGACTAAACAGCATAAAGTCGCGTTCACTTCGGGTTGACCCCCAACTAATCCCCAGGTCGCACCGACGACTGAGGCACCATGACCTACCAATAAGATATCGTCTGTGAATTCTGTGGTCAGTCGGCGTGCTGTTTGAGCGGTGCGTTCTAGCACCTTCTCGTTGGTTTCTGGATAGTGAGCGATGACGCGGGAGGTATAACCCGAATCAATACAGGGAAAGCGCTTTTGCATTTCCTCAACAGACAGTCGTTCTGGCTCTGTTTGCATCCATTCCGGATTCAGCCATTCACTCAAACCCGCCTCTATCTTAATGGGTAAGTCCAGAATCTGAGCGATTTGGTTCGCTGTTTGTACCGTTCGCAAAAACGGTGAGGCGAAAATATGCTTAATCGTCTCACCGCGTAACCGTTGACCTAATTCCTTTGCTTGACCAACGCCATCTTCCGATAAAGGGGGATCATAAGGACGTTGAGCTGTGTTAAACCACTCCGGGTTAACGAAGTCGAGGCGATTTCCGTGTCGGGCAATCCAGACGGTTTGAGTCATGACATAAATAACCGATAATACAAAAAATCCAGGAAAACCGCTCGCCATAGCGCCATAGCACATCAAGAACCTGCGCTCTTGCTCTCTAACAAGGGCCAGTTTAGTCAGGTTAGAGGTTTTCTCCAAAACGTTATCAGTAAAACCCGCCCCTACAACGGTGCACCCCTGCCTTCCTGTTCTAGATGAACGGTTTTTGATTAAGATATGTTACAATATTTAACGAAGTGTTGGATTGTGGCAGATAACTTATGAAATAGGCAGAGGCAAAAACAAACAAATCGGATAGCCAGCCCTAAATTGGGTTATGGATGGGGAATTTGACTTACTCTGTTCATCCAAGTTTCGAGTTTTCTAATCAATCTATTCTCCCGCTATTGAAATAAAAATTAACATTTCTCTCATAGAGAAGCGTTCACCCAAGCCTGAGGTGAACCCTCCTGAAAAGGAGCTTAGTTGCTTGAACTTCACTCATGATATAGCGATCGCTATGAAAACTGCTCAGACCTCTACAGACCTTGTCCGGACTTACCTCCAAGAAATTGGTCGTGTACCCCTATTGACCCACGAGCAAGAGATATTATATGGAAAACAAGTACAGCGTTTAAATGCCCTAGAGCAAATCAAAGAGTCGCTGTTTGAACAATTGGGTTACGAACCAACGCTGTGTGAGTGGGCGAAAGCCTCGTCCCTATCGGAAACTGAGTTAAAAGGGTGCATTAGGGCGGGTCAAGTCGCTAAGCGCAAAATGGTAGAAGCCAATTTACGTCTGGTGGTTTCCGTGGCGAAGAAGTATATCAAGCGCAATGTAGACTTGCTGGACTTGATTCAGGAAGGTACGATTGGTATGCAACGGGGTGTAGAAAAATTTGACCCGACCAAAGGGTATCGTTTCTCCACCTACGCTTACTGGTGGATTCGCCAAGCCATTACCCGTGCGATCGCAGAAAAAGGACGAACGATTCGCTTACCAATCCACATCACAGAAAAGCTCAACAAAATCAAAAAAGCCCAGCGCCAACTCTCCCAGCAGCTAGGGCGTGCAGCCACTATGTCGGAATTGGCGACAGAATTAGACCTGACACCAAAGCAAGTCCGGGAGTACCTGGAGAAAGCGCGTCAACCTCTGTCATTAGATCTGCGGGTTGGCGATAATCAAGATACGGAACTCGGAGAACTGCTCGAAGACAGCGGACCTTCGCCAGAAGATTTTGCCACCTATTCAGCCATGCAAGTCGATCTGGAGAAGCTGATGGCGGATTTGAGCGAGCAGCAACGTGAGGTATTAATGCTACGCTTTGGTTTAGTCGATGGTCAACCCATGACACTCGCCAAGATTGGCGATCAACTCAAAATCAGCCGTGAACGAGTCCGACAAATTGAACGGGAAGCCCTGTCTAAGCTTCGCAAGCGCCAAGCCGAAATGCGCGAATATATTGCAGTCAGTTAGTTTGTCTTATGTCTTATGTTTTGTGGGACAACCCAATAGGTGAGGTTCGGTTCCAACTACCTGATGATCAAAAGTCCCTTGTTAAATTAAATTACAGATAGAGAGCTATTGCTCGGAGGTAAACGGTGAACAACCAATCTGATCGCGACCCAGAATTTTTTGACGGCAATGGAGACAATAATCTTTTGTGGGAGTACGTACAATCCCTGAGTCCAGAAATCGTTTCCCATTTATCCAAACCCACCTCGGCTGATGTGTTTCAGGTCATCGAACGTAATGTGGTGGGATTGTTGGGGAATATTCCTTCAGACCACTTTGATGTCACCATTAATACTAGCCGCGAAAATCTCGGACGTTTATTAGCCTCAGCAATGGTTAGTGGTTATTTTCTACGTAACGCTGAACAACGCATGACGTTTGAAAAGTCTCTGCAAAAGACCGATTCCTCCGGCAGAGAGTAAGCCCTGAAGTAAAGGATAGGATTGGTCAGTTAACTAGGGAAGAACCCATCCCTAGACGTCTAGAACCCTGAATCGGGGAGGGCGCGAGTTACATCTGTTGTAGAACCGAAAAGATAGTCGTGAAAAGAGCCCCTACACACGAGAGGCGCCATGTCCTCGAAGGTTAAAAGTCATCTTGAGGAAATACCGCTTCTAAAAACCTAGACAAACCTACCCATCAGTAATTCTGTCTTGGTATAAGTCCACGGTGTAACTTTTGGTCGATAACCGTTAACGCTTATGCTTGGCTGATACCCGGCATTGTTGCTCGATATCAGCCTTAACCAACGGCTCCCAGTTAGAGACGCAGTAGTAATCGTGTCTACGATTAA
>NZ_JAVJZI010000155.1:0-9632 GCF_040223135.1 Coleofasciculus sp. G3-WIS-01 | reverse complement strand
GGTTGAAACACTTGCTCTATAAACCTTTCGAGCATTCCTTAATCTCAACCGACAGAGAAGAGCGAACTAGCGAATTCGTAGGTGTCTTGACCGCTCTAACGTAGGTCTAATCCTGCCCCTGGTGGGTGAATCAATCTGTTTGCACAGATTTAAGTAGGTTTAATTCACCCCTATCGTCATCTGAAGGTGATTGAACGCTTTGGGCGTTTCCCCCATCGTAACCCGATCTGGGTCGAGAAAGCACACCGGAAGAAGTGGCGTTTCTTAAACAACCAGGTTCCTCGTTTTGACGATGGGTGGTTTAGAGGCGACTTATAGTCAAAATTAACAACTCGAATCCGCTTAATTAGGACTTATATACAGAGCCGGCGATTTGTCGGGGCACGACATGTCGTGCCCCAACAGGTGGGGGTTCAACTTTTTGTCTAGTTTTCGGGGGGAACATCAGCCCAAACGCTGATTTTATCGCTCTTTTGTAAAGTTTTTTGTCCTAGTTCATAGAAGGCAGCCACATTTCCAGAGTAACCAGTGAAAGGGTCATTCATCGAGGTAACTTATGTTAAAGCAACTGCCTTTAAAACGACTAGGACTAACCCTAATGATGGCATCTAGTGCCAGTTTTGCCATTAACTTGAGTTATTCGCCGCCATCATTGGCAGAATTTATTACGCTTCGGGATGGTGCTTTATGCGAAGGAAACTTCCAGGGGCTTAATGGTCGAGGGTTATGCATATATACAGAACAACCATCTTATACAGACATAATCAACTCACCAAATAACCCTTATCAAGACTACCACCCATCGGGTAGTCCTTACAACTACTACGAGGGAGAAATTCGTGAGGGTTTACCGAATGGCAAAGGGGTATTAGTTTATAACAACAATGACCACTATGAAGGACAAGTAGACAAGGGTTTTCCCCACGGCAGAGGAACGTTTATATTTGCAAATGGCGATCGCTATACCGGGGAGTTAACTCAGGGTGTAGCCAACGGAACTGGAACATTCAGATTTGCTAGCGGGGATCGTTATTCAGGAGGCATTCTCAACGGTCAGTACCACGGTAGTGGAACGTTCATTTTTGCTGATGGGCAAAGGTACGACGGACAGTTTATGTTAGGTCAGGCTAAAGGCAATGGTACACTACGACACGCTAATGGTATCGTTTGTCGAGGTAACTTCTACAATAGTACCTTTACTGGTCGCGGCACTTGCACCTATCCCCAAGGCTACACCTATAAAAGTTATACTGGAGAGTTAGAGAATGGTCAGCCTGGAGGTGTGGGTGTCCTGACTTATACTGATGGGCGAATTTACAGAGGAAATTGGAGCAATCGCCCTCAGTAAAATCTGCCTCAATAACCGGGTGGGCGGGTTTAGTCAAGTTATCGGTTATGTGCCACAATGTTATGGGTCAAACCCGCCCCTACAGATTGACCCCCTTTGCTCTCCTTAACCGAAGCCTATTGCCATGTTCCCTGGATATCGCCAATGGCTCTAACTTCCACCTGAGAACGTCAACTCAATGCAGCCAAACCACGAGACGATCAGATTTGGTAGTAGTCTGAAAATAGCTATTACCCAACTTATTGCTACATGATGAGTAATCGCGAGAAACTACGCCAACTTCTACTCCAACTTGACGACAACAGCTACAAAGCCTACAAGGATATCAAAGGACGCTATCACTTTTCTGATTTTACCTTAATTATCGATCGCGTCCAAGGTGATCCCTTTGCCAGTCCTAGTCATGTCCGAGTGCAACTGTCTCAAGCCGTGGCGGAGTTTCCCAGAACCCTTTACCAAAGTCGTAGTCGAGAAATCGCCTTACGGGATTACCTGACACGCCAGTTTGATTTAGTGGCGCGAGAGTTTAGTTCCCATCGAGGAACCGGGAATAGTGGACGAATTGCGATTATGTCTGTGGGACAATCGGTAATCGAGCGCACGGCTGCTTATGTCAACGATGAACTCATAGAAGTTCGCTTCGTCGTCGGATTACCTGCACGGGGAAGGCGCATCTCTGGGCGTCAGGCGGCGGAAATGTTGTGTGATGATATTCCTGAGATTGTTGATCAAGCGCTTAAGTACGAGTCTCTGGATGCAGTAGAGATTAAACAGCACGTTGAAACCGTTGAAGATGCAGACTGGCTGCGTCAACAGTTAACAGAACGGAATTTAGTCGCATTTATTGCTGATGATGCGATTCTACCCCGACGCAGTGGTGTGGATGATCGCCCGTTAGATGAAAATGCATTACCTTTCCAATCCCCAGAAACATTACGGGAAACCTTTAATTGTCCGAATCGAGGTGAGGTAACGGGGATGGGGATTCCCGCCGGCGTTACCTTAATCGTCGGGGGTGGCTATCATGGCAAATCTACCGTCTTGCGATCGCTAGAGGTGGGAGTCTATAATCACATTCCTGGGGATGGACGGGAATTTGTGGTGACTCAAGCCTCAGCGGTGAAGATTCGGGCAGAAGATGGTCGTAGTATTGCCAGTGTAGATATTTCGCCGTTTATTAACCAATTACCCCAAGGTCGGTCTACTCGTCAATTTTCCACCGCCAATGCGAGTGGGAGTACCTCCCAGGCGGCGAATATTATTGAAGCGTTGGAAGCCAATACGCAGTTATTACTGGTGGATGAGGATACGGCGGCGACAAACTTTATGATTCGCGATCATCGGATGCAGCAGTTGATTGCCAAAGATAAGGAACCGATTACGCCGTTTATCGATAAGATACGTCAACTCTACACCGATTATGGAGTATCCACAATTTTAGTCATGGGCGGTAGTGGTGATTACTTTGATGTCGCCGATACCGTTATCGCCATGGATAACTTCCAGCCCTACGATGTTACCGAAAAAGCCCGCGCGATCGCGAAACAGTATCAAACAGAAAGGATTCCCGAAGGCGGAAAAGAGTTTGGCGATATTGCGCCGCGTATTCCGTTACCCGAAAGCATTGACCCCAGTCGCGGTTCACGAGACGTTAAGCTGAAGGTGCGCGATGTGGATGAAGTGGTGTTTGGCAAAGAGGAAATCGATTTAGCCGCCGTTGAACAGATTGTGGAGAAAGGACAATTACGGGCAATTGCTGAGGCGATTGTTTATGCCAAGCGACACTATATTAATGGGCGCAATACAGTTACTGAAGTACTAAATCGGATGATGGCAGATATTGAGTCTCAGGGATTAGATTTGCTGGGGAATTTACCCGAAGGAGACTTAGTTTTATTCCGGCGATTTGAGTTAGCAGCAGCGTTAAATCGATTGCGGACATTACAGATACGGGAGCAGCCTTAACATCCTCTCCCACTCGTCTGAGTCGGGGCGGGCGCGAGTTACATGGGGTTGCCACCGAAAAGATAGTGGTGAAACCCGCCCAGCCATATTAATTTAAAGCCAATTCCTTCAAATTTGTGCAATCTCGAATCCGTTCTAAAGAAGTTTTTAATCGTTGTTTATGGGGGAAAGGTAAAACGTTTAGCAAATCATCAGCTTCTTCTAAAATTCGTTCTTGGGCTTCAGGTAAAAGATTTATCCAATTCGATTGGGATAAATTCCGTTCAATGATAGTGAGTTTCCAGTCGTAGTCACTCGCGATCATTTTGTCTCCTTCTTGCTCAGGTTTGAATTAACCAAGTGCGGTTGTTAATCGCAATCATAGAAAACCGATGTAATCCTGAGTGTGATTTAAATCAATAAACCACGTAAAATAGACGGGTAAAAGAGCTGATTTTAATAGCCTTTTTAGGTGATAGTTCTCTGGTCAAAACATGCCGGAAATCATTTCAAATAGTGATCTGGATCATTTAGCCCGTCATGCTGAGACTCCAAACCTTTGTGTAGGAAAGCATTGAGCATTCCTACTGCTACGGCGAAGAGAGCCATACCTGTGCTCATCAATCTTGAATTTGTAGATACCTATTAGCCCCATGGGATAAAGCCTTTGAACTAGATCTTACAAGTGAGGTATAACTGATATATGACACCAGTTTCAATAAGCTTGGTGTAACCGGGGTTAGGCGGCAGATGTTACCTTTCAAAACCTTGAGAAATAGTGGGTTACGCTTCGCTCTCCTCACGATGGCGTAACACAGCGAAAATGGTGGAATAGATTTTAGGGTTAAATTGGGCGCACGTCGGTGCAGTAAAAGGGCGCACGTCGGTGCGCCCCTACAGTTCTAATCCATCACATTAGGTGTGCTACGCCACGACAAATTAGCTGACTGAGAATGGTGCAAGATGTGGGGTATAATCATCCCAGTCGTCAACTTGCTCCCAATTCTGCCAAACTATGGCTAACTTAAAAATTGTTAACAATTTTGATGGCAGCTTTGTCCTCGAACCAGACGCCCAGAACCATCTATTTAGCTTGTTGAACGGTGAAGTATTCCGCCAGCAAGTCGCGGGACAACTGCACTGTCAAGATTTGGAATTCACCGAGTTACTGTTTCAACCTGTCCCCTACAGCGAAGGGACTCCCAAAGGTATGCCACGGGAGTTTGAACAGTATCACGAATCCGAAGATTATGCAATTATAAATGTCCCTCCCAATTTCATGTTCAAAGCCAAAGTCTTTAATCCCAGCCGCCTCTGTGCGATTTATCGAAAAATAGCCTAATTATTGCTGATGAGTTCTGAAACGCAAATTCCCGCTCTCTCTGACTTAGAATATATCCCCTATCTGGACGAGGGAGGTAATCTCCCGGAATCTTTATCCGGAAAAATCGGCGTCTATGCCATTTTTGACCAGGAGAAAACCCTGCAACTGGTCAACTATTCTCGCGATATTTATGTCAGCTTAAAACAACATTTAGTTCGTCAACCTCAATCCTGCTATTGGTTGAAAGTGGAAACCATTGAGCGCCCCAATCGCACTCGCTTGGAAACAATCCGCAAGGCTTGGATTGAAGAAAATGGAGAAATTCCGCCAGGGAATGGTGGTGATGAAGGGATTTGGAATAATCCTATTGATGCGAAAAAGACGATGACGGATGAGGATAAAGCAACCTATGACAAGAGTGAAGAATTAGGGCAAATTAAGCTATTAAAGAAAATAGCACGGCGAGTCGAAGCGGAAATTTTAGAACAATTAAAGGCTCGTGGTGTGCAAGGTGAGATTCGTTTCAACCCCAAATTAAAAGAGCAGGGATTACTGGATTTAAAATAAAAATCAATTAACAAGATCCAAAAAAATAAGTTCTTTTGTGACGAAAGGCGGGTTTGATTGAAAAGTTATCGGTAGATGCCAAAATTAAATGGCTAAACCCGCCCCTACAATTGACTCCACTAAAGCTGTTCTTTTTGTTCTAAGCCATATTAGGCAACAGCGTAGCCAGTGTGTTCGCGCACATAGATTGGATGAAAAGCAAGCACAATATTCTCCTTAGGAATATCTGCGGTAACCAAATCTTCTGTAATACTACCTTCAATGCCATCGTAGTGAATCCAGATTTTGCCGTCTCGGATTTCGGCATGAACAACCATGCCATGAATTCGTTTGTTGCCTTGCCAACCTTCGTGCATTAAGAAAAAATGGTTGCTATCCCGACTCACAACAACATAGGTTTGAACATCAGAGTAAGGATACGGGAGTTCTGCATAGTATTGAAGGGTTTTCTCTAGGGTTTCCCGCCATTGGTTTAGGACTTCCATTGCACAATTTCCTCCGTGGTTGGATTAAACACAATCAGATGAAAGCCGGGTTCCTCTAACAGGAGTTGTCCAGCTTCCTCAGTAAACAAGGTTTGAAAAACAGTTTCACTAACGGCAAGGTATAGAATGCGATCCGGTTCTTGTTTCTGTAATGTCCTAGCGTATAGAAAAAACTGTCCCCAAGCATTTTCAAGGTCGCTAATGGGGGAAGGACTCAGGAAACTTTTAACTTCCACGGCTATTTTGTCTGAACCTCGTTCAGCAGCGATCAGTTTTTCTGCACCCAGATCTACAAATACAGATCGTAACCCAATGGTTAGAATCAGGGGATCGGCAGTAATCGTCCATCCGTTTTTCTCCAAGGCAGCACGAACAACATCATGGAAAAGGTCTCTGGCTGGCATAGACGAAGAAGAAAGATGCGTTCTAATTTTAGTGCGATCGCTAACATGAACAGAAGCTGGGTTATATTAAATCCGCAAGTGACTTAATCAATTAGATAAACAACATTCTGTACAGGGCTTTCAGCCGTTTAACTTGATATCATAACTCATATTCATCATTTATAAACAGCTTGCCTAAATCGCTCATGATGCCAACGCTGCTCAATAATCGCTATCGCATCCTCCAGACGCTGGGGGCAGGTGGGTTTGGGAATACCTTTCTCGCTGAAGATACTTACATGCCTTCGGGACGTAAGTGTGTGATTAAGCAGCTTAAACCCATGACTCATGATCCCCAGAGCTATCAGCAAGCACAAGAGCGATTTCAGCGGGAAGCAGCGGTTTTAGAAGAGTTAGGTGAAAATAACTCTCAAATTCCCCGATTATTTGCTTATTTTTCCGAATCTGGACAATTTTACTTAGTTCAGGAATGGATTGAAGGGGATACCCTGACTCAAATCGTAGAACGGGAAGGTCAGCTCAATGATAGTCAAGTCAAGGCAATTTTGTTGAGTCTGTTGCCTGTACTGGATTATGTCCACAGTTGTCACATCGTTCACCGTGATATTAAACCGGATAATGTCATTGTGCGACAGCGAGACGGATTACCTGTCCTGATTGACTTTGGTGCTGTTAAAGAAGCGATTAAAACCGTTGTTCATTCTCAAGCCAACGCCACCCCATCGATAGTCATTGGCACACCTGGGTTTATGGCAGCAGAACAAGCAGCAGGACGCCCTCGCTATGCTAGTGATCTGTATAGTTTGGGATTAATTGCGGTATTTTTGCTCACGGGCAAATTACCGCAAACCCTAGAAACGGATACCCGCAGCGGCGAAATTTTATGGCGTCGGGATGCACCAAATTGTCACTCCCATTTAGCCACCGTGATTGATCGGGCGATTCGCTTCCATCCGCGCGATCGCTTTGCGGATGCCAAGGAAATGCTGGAAGCCTTGAGTGCCTATCCGACAACGATCGCGACAGCCACGTTATCCCTTTCTAGCAGACATGTACCCCCTGCCAGTAAATCGGCGGTTCCGCCAACGGTTCCCATCCGCAGAAAACCCCTGTCAACAGACGAGGGACATCCCTCTCGGCGCTTCGGCGGTTTAATCGCTGGCGGCTTACTCCTGAGTGCTATGGCTATTGGTTGGGGTTTAAATCGTATTCTAGAACCCTCAAGTCGCGTACCGCCACCCCCAGAGTCCGTATCCGCCTCTTCTGGAAGTACCCCTTTGCCCTCAACTACAGCGACAACCACACCTTTACCTCTGCCAACTCCTTCCCCAAAACTGGTGAGTCCAGAATCGCCCACACCCCTGTCCCCACCTGATCCCACATTCCGTATCCAAGAATCTCCAGAATTCCTGCCTGCTCCCGATCCCCCCACGCCGTTTGCCTCTGAACCCTTAGTCTTACCCTTCCCCTCTCCTTCTGTCTCTCCTGTCGCTTCCCCAACCCCCACACCGACACCCACACCGACACCCTCACCGACACCCACACCTGCGCCCGAAAACCACACCCCTAAACCACCTCTATCGGACAAAATTCCCGGATTTACCCCAGGAACGCCTCGAAAAGTGGTGGAAGCCGCCTTAGGCACGCCAACCCAGCTTTCCAAAGGTTTGTGGTACAATACCCAGGCATTGACTTATGAAGACTTTATTGGCGATCGCGTCAGTCTTGGTTATCTGTTTGACCGCGATACTAAACGTTTGCGACAAACTGAGGCTGCATTTGCCCAATCTGTGGGATTAGAAACCATGGCAGACACCTTAGATAAAATGCTCAGTCGCAATCTCTCACCAGAGATTCGCCAGGGACTAACCCAGGTTTATCAGCGTCAATCCAATCGCTATCGTTTTACCAGCAGCAGCAACGGTTCTCCCTTGAAAGGGTTGATTGAACGCAATGAGCGCGATCGCATTTATATTGGAGTGTGGGAAGCCGATTTGCATTAAATTTGACATCCTCACCACGCCGTAGGGGTTTGGTTACCAAACCCCTACAGTCTCTCAAAACTCCCTAAGCCAGTAATTTGCTCCAACTTTGGGGACCGATGATCCCATCAGCCGTGATCCCTTGTTGCCGTTGGAATCGGGCAACGGCGGCGGCTGTCCCCGGACCATATATTCCATCGGGTGTCGTCCCGATACGACGTTGCAGATATTTGACTACAGAACCTGTGGCATGGTTTTCTCGCAGGACTGGCATGGCTAAAATTTGATTGATGATCTGCCAGGTTTTAGCATCGGCAGTACCTGTGGGTGTAACACCAACGATCGCCTGAAAGGTTTTGAGTGCTGCTGTAGTATCCGCTTCGTTGGAACCATCTTCGACTAAGGGAGTGCCTTTGGGACTTCTGATCTTGAGCCGATTTAAGGCTTTCTGAAGGTCAACAATTGGATTTTGGGAAAAGGTAGTCGTCACTGGTGTGGTTTGTCCAGTTAATCCTTTGACAATCGCATCTGCCAAGGCTTCGGCTTCGTAGCGATCCATGTCCTCTTGATTATCGCAGAAACAGCATTCAACTAGAATCGCTGGCATTGCTGTATTCCGGAGAACGTACAAATGGGAGCCATCTTTAATCCCGCGATTGAAGTACCCTAGCTTAACAATATTATCTAAGATAGGCTTAGCCATGTCCTTCCCTGTATTGCTCACGGCAAAGACTTCTGCGCCTTTAGCTCTGCCGTTAAAGGCATTAAAATGAATGGATACAAATCGATCGACACGATTGGTATTCGCCGTATTACACCGTTGTTGTAAGGAGTTGCTCACACTCGAAGCGCGACTAGGTGTACAGTCTACCACTTGATGATTCAGGGATTTGAGCTTCGAGATCACTCTCGTCCCCACCGCTTTGGTCATATCATCTTCTTTGCCAATATTGCTAGCACCAGTATCTGGAGGGCAGTTATGTCCGATATCAATTCCGTATTTCATCTTAATCGTTGACTCCCATTGGTGATGAGATGTTAATTCACCGCAACTATGATGATGACCGATGACTGAACCGATGTACTAGGGGTTGACATCCCCACCACCCTTTTGTTCCTTTTGTGAAATCGGCAATAGCGGTTCAGAACATCTTTCTCCATCTCCCCAATCCCGATAACCTGCTCCGGAGAAAATTCTGGAGACGTACTATTTAGCGAGAAATTTGGAGAATTCTAGGATAGCAAGACTATGGATGAGTTTATGGCAGCCGCGATCGCCCAAGCCCAACAGGGACTTCGGGAAGGAGGAATTCCCATTGGTTCTGTCTTATTGACACTCCCCGTCCTATAAGTACGGGGATTCTTAGTTCCGCGACACACCTTACAGCTATCTATCCTTGCGGCAATACTTAAACCAAATACCCGTAGAAAACTACCTATTGAGCCTAACTTAGATAACCCCAGAGGGAGCCTGCTCCCTAAGCGTTCAGGTACTTACCGAGAGTGTCTTATCAACCGTTCCTCTCTTTCCCCATGTTTCTGTATGCCCTACAGTACATTGTTCTAGTCTTGTGACTA
>NZ_JAVJZI010000162.1:0-4670 GCF_040223135.1 Coleofasciculus sp. G3-WIS-01 | reverse complement strand
AGTCGTTGAAGGAGTTAACAATAAACTGAAACTATTAAAACGGTGTGGATTTGGCTTCAGGAACTTTAAAAATTTTACTATACGCGCTTTGCTTTTGTGGCATTATCCTAACAGTTTAGCACACTAAGTACGGAAGACCCGTAATCTATATTTCCAGTGCTGTTAACAAAAATTTACAAAATCAGTGAAAATTAATTCAGCTAGGTGGTTGCCAAGGTTAGCTGATTGCCATATCATTCAACATGGTGTAACAACGTCATACGCAAGTATGACAAAACCTGGGTCTCAGAGGTAAAGTGTGGACTTGTGGGAAACCGTCAACCCTGGTAGTCTGGGACTCAAGTGCTGATTCCGGCTCGAGAATGTCATATCGATATCCTGCCAAAAGCCACCGACCTTGGACAAATACTATCGAGTCGAACAAAGTCATTGATTGGCTTTTAGTCGGCAAGAGAAGTCTGTTACACAAACCGGGCTGATCGATACTCGGTTATAAGTAAGCAACCCTGGTCTAAAGCTTGCCCGATAAGCGAAGCGAAGGGACACAGGGTTTCCCACAACGAAGGATTTTTATGACTAGGCTGGGTGTGGGTGGCATACATAAAATAGTTTCTCTGTCAAGAGAAAGTCGTTGAAATTAATAGCAAAAAAAAATTTTAGCTGATGATGCAACAAATCTTTACGAAAAAGAAACTAAATTTACAAGACAACGGTTTAAACTTAATAATCTTGCGGAAAAGGGGTGAGTTCAAAATTTACAGTCCAACCCTTCGGGAAGGGTTGGTTTAAGTTTGTGTCAGAGCGACGCGGATAAATTCCGAGTTGTTTGAGAAAGTTTTTTAATCTCTCACCAAAGATTAATCAAAGTTATAAAGGATGTAATTTTATATTAAATTAACATAAACCTATCGACAAGAATGCTCAATGTTTGACGCTGAATTGCTTATCAGTAAAGGAATACAGAAAAGAGAGATATCAGTTTGGTATCGATTAAATTGTTTTTTTTTAGTAAAGATCCCCAGAAGGACTAGATAAAACCGCCCAAGTAATGCCATTATTAATTAAGAGGAGATTATTGTATGTTCGCGAAATTAAAAAAAATTCGGGGTGCATTAAGAATGCGTAACAGAGCGCAAATATTCTTAACATTGTAATTTCGCGATCGCTAGCGGAGTTTTACCTACCTTTTGTCAACCTAATTCTGTTTTGGAGTTATACCCTATGTCGAAGCTCATGAATCGTACCTCAACTGCCACTGTAGACGCTAACATTGCCACATCTGTGAACTCCCCCGCTTCGACCTACTGCGGTCGTGGTGGCAATATTCCCGATGGAGTTGCTAGTTTTCAAGATGAGATTGTGGTGACGGAAAATATCGCGATTAGTAACGTCACCGTAACTCTGAATCACTTAGAACATACTTGGGTTGGCGACTTGATTGCCCAGTTGCGTCATGTAGAAACCGGGGTTGTGGTGGACTTATTCCGGCGCCCCGGACAACCTCAATTTTCAGCGAGTGGCTACAGTAACGACCTAAATGGGGATTACAGCTTTAACGATAACTTCTCCCATAGTTTTGACTCAGTAGCTGGGTCTCATGCGGTGATTCCCAGTGGTGAATATTGTGCAACTCAGCCTTTGTCTGTGTTTAAGGGACACACATCTGCAGGGACTTGGCAACTGATTATTAATGATTGCTCTGCGGGTGATTCAGGTTCTCTGGAGTCTTGGACTCTGAACTTGGAATAAACTACACAAGTAGACTAAACCTGCATTCTCAGGGAGAAAAGCAGAAATCGTTCATCAGTGCATAAGGTTTTCCAAAGCATGAGTGCGTTGAGTCAGCGCTTGAGGATACAGGTTGATTGGTTTAATCAAAGCGCAGGCAGTTTTCTGGCAAAAGCGATGTTGGCTCTGGATTAGAACAACCAACATTGCTTTTGTCAATTGCTCCGTTATAAAAATCCTCTGCTCTCTTGTTTAGAGTAAGCAGAGGATTTTTATTTTATAGAGGATCAAAATAAACGGGTAGCGAAGTTTTGCGATCGCGTCGGCGAAATTGCCCTAGCTTTGAGAATGGCAGCGGCTAAGCAGGTATAGGACAAAATCCCCACCACCGCTAACAATAAACTACTGACAAACCCACTGGCATTCCAAAGAGCGTGGAGAGTCGCCGCACACAGATAACCCGTTCCCAGAATTTGCCAAACTTTTCGCGGTTTGAGGACACTTAAGCCGATAAAATAGCCAAAGTAGCCACTATAAGCAATATGTCCGGCGACTGAACCGAGTAGACGGGGGATGAGTAATTGCAATCCCATCAGCTGACCCGGTTCTTGACCCGCTTGAAAGGTCACATTATCAATGATATCGGGCACATACTGCCCCAGAGTTTCCAATAGCGTAAAACCCACCCCTGACGCCGTACCTAATAGAATCCCATCCAGAGGTTCCCAGACGCCAATTTGTTCTCGCCAAGGAGAACGTAGCAGTCTCCCCAAGAAATACGCCCCAATAATGGGAAGGATTTTAAGTAACTCTTCCATCAAACCCGCCCCAAAAAACATGCGGATCAGCAGAGACGTAAAACTGATCAGTTCCCCCTCTTGGGGTAAGCTTCCCGGTAAGATGTCGCGAAAAACGATAATCGATAGAGGTAACAAAGGACTCGTTAAAATTAAACCCGTCGCGATCGCACACCCCAATAACACCCACCACGGTTTGGATTTACCACAAAGTTGATAGACAAAGTAAGAGGCGGCACCGGTTAAATAGGTTGCCAATAGGAGATTAAACACCATTGGCTTACCGACAGCCATAAACATCAACACCACAAAAACCACCGTCAGAATAGCGGGTCCAAGAAACGCCTTCTGAGTTAAATCGGCTCCCGTTGAAGCGAGGGGAAACAGTTGGCTAAAGGTAACCGAATCGGGAGTTTTCTGTCCGATTACACTGACAGGTGTCAGCGATGAACCCGAAGGAACAGGTGAGACTGGGGACACAGACGAGCTGAACTGACACTCAAAAATAAACTGAGGACCATCTTGACCCAGTTCAATGCGATCGCCGGCGTGCAATCGACAGCATCCCCGTAAAGGATAACCATTAATGTAAGTACCATTAATACTATTGAGATCACAAATTTCCCAGCCCTGATTCCAGGGTGAACAGGGACGAATCGTGGCATGACGCCGCGATACAATTAAATACTGATTAGGGTTTAAGGCAATTTGGCAGCTTGGATCACGCCCGATCACTATCTCCTGCTCCTCAGACAAGGGATAAGAAGATAGTGGTATAGCTGTACCTCTGACAGCAAGAGGTCGCAGAAATCCACGGCAGTGTTGACCAGTCATCAGTAATGTCCGTGAGCTTGGAAACCGTGTTTTAGCATGGGGTTTGATTCCTCCGTAGAGGTTGACCAAAGACCTCGTAGGGGCACGGCACTGCCGTGCCCCTACAATTAAAATTCTAAAGAACAACGGACGCCAAACCCTAGGGAGACAACGTTCTACTGATTTGCCCTCGCATCGCGAACAGCGGCGTAGAACAAAAAGCCACTCAAGGGAATACTACCCGCCAGGATAATTTCCGTGACTGATACACCTAACTGAGGTGTTCCTGAAGAGAGTTCAAAAATTGAGCCAACAGCCGCAATTGCGGTAATACAGGAACCCATCAAAAATAAACCACTTTTTGGTGTCATTGGATTAGATCTAACGCAGGATACTAAAATGTCCATGGATCAATCCATGGACAAGGCATTGGCACGGTTACTCTGAGATTTCCTAGCCATGAAAAGGTTTGACAGCTTGGGTAGAAAAGCCATACTTTTGCAGTTCTTCTGCCAAAACCAATCCATTTTCCACTCGATCCACAAACATAACCCCAGTCAGGTGATCCATTTCATGTTGAATGGCGCGAGAAAGCAGACCATCCGCCTTTAAGGTTTTCGGGCGTCCATTCTCATCTTTGTAGGTAACTTCCACCTCTACCGGGCGTTTGACATCTAAGTAGACGCCAGGAATACTTAAACACCCTTCTTGAGCGTCACATAGACTCGCACCAAAGCGCTTAATCGTGGGGTTAATTAGAATCAAGGGGGGATTTTCTGGGTTATCCGGTTCGCAGTCGATGACAATGATTTGTTTATTTACCCCGACCTGTGGTGCTGCCAAGCCAATGCCATCTGCACTATACATGGTTTGCAGCATCTGATGAGCTAACTGTCGGATGCTTTGGTCTACTTTGGCAACCCGCTTAGCTGGTTGACGCAGAACGCGATCGCCCAGATAGTGAATCTCTAGAGGAGGGTTGTCTAATTTTTTCTTTTCGACAATAACTTGAGCGGTCATGGGCATAGGAAACTTGTAAATCTAGCAATATTATTGGCACTTCCTTTTTTTATCCTAGCAGGTATCACTCTTGCTGGAATTCGGTTCATCCACCGCTTCTAAAAACCTAGACAAACCTACCCACAAGTAATTCTGCCTTGGTATAAGTCCACGGTGTAACTTTTGGTCGATGACCGTTAACGCTTGCGCTTGGCTGATACCCGGCGTTGTTGCTCGATATCAGCCAAAACCTTCGGCTCCCAGTTAGAGACACTATAGTAATCGTGCCTACGATTGACTACAGGGCATCGACCAATAAAATTATTAAATTGA
>NZ_JAVJZI010000149.1:0-12199 GCF_040223135.1 Coleofasciculus sp. G3-WIS-01 | reverse complement strand
ATAGTACCATCACGCCAAGTAACCGCTCCGCGCTGATTATTCCAGTCGGGGCTACTAACTACATAATTCCCATTGTTGAGGGCAGTTACGCCACCACTACCCACTTGGTCATTCTCTGTTAGACCAACTAAACTATTAGCTAAAATGACCTGTTCATTACCCGTGGGGATAGTACCATCACGCCAGGTAATGGCTCCCCGGCTATTATTCCAAAATGGACTATTGATTACATAATTCCCATTTTCTAGAGCAGTTACGCCAGCAAGACCTACCATATCTCCTTGGCGTGTGCCTACCAAACTGTTTTCCTCGCTCACGTCTCCAATCGTACCATTCATGCCATCGCCCCAAGTCACAGCGCCTCTCTGATTGGGATTCGTTAAGCCACTCCATGATGGACTACTGACTACATAATTCCCATTGCTGAGCGCTGTTACGCCACTGTCACCTACCCGATCAAGATTGTCAGTACCAACTAAACTATTATCTGAACTCACAACACCCGTAATTCCTATCTCACCATTCGCCCAAGTTACGGCTCCCAAATCTGTTAACTGACCATTCCAATCAGGACTGTTTACGACATAATTACCATTACTTAGGGCAATCACGCCTTGACCTGGCTCGTGACCTTTACCAACCAAATCTCCTGATTGCTCATTGCCTGAAGTACTGCCAACTAAGCTATTATTTGAACTTACATTATCAGTAATTCCTGTTTCACCATTCGCCCAAGTTACGGCTCCCCGATTCTCACCCCAGTTAGGACTACTGACCACATAATTACCATTTCCTTTTAATGCTGTAACACCACCACTTCCCACTTGGTCATCGGTTTGACCTATCAGTGTACTAATTAACGCCCCAGTGGAACTATTAAACAGATAAACTGCACCTGCATTATTCCCACCAAAGTTATCCCCTGGCTTAGCAACTGCCACATTTCCTGTACTCAATGGCGCAATGGCATCACCAAATCCAGAACCATTGCCAGCGTTAGGATCAACAAGGTCAAATTGGGGAATAGCACCTACCTGATCATCAATAACAATATGTTTCGGATCAAGTAACAGCGTCCCCGCTAATCCATTCACAGCCCCCACATCGACAGTACCTGTCATCAAGAGAAAGTCTTTACCCGACACTTCCACAAAACCGCCACCACCCCTAATCGCGCCACCTCGCGCCTGAATCGTCCCAGAAAATTGTGTCTGTTGGTCAGACCAAACAATCGTCCGTCCTCCATTTCCCATAGTTAGGGCGTTGGCGTTTAGAATACTGCTATGGTTAATGATTGTAGTTTGGGCATTGATAGCGTCTACTGTCTGTCCCTGAAAATCACCACCGACTAAAATCTCACCGCCGCCACTGTTACCACTGACATCAATATCAGCTGCCAATAACTGGACAGTCTCAGCAAACAGATGGACTTTACCTCCTACCTCTCCTGTCGCCTCAATGTCTCCTGAAGTGGTTAAGACTGTATCGACGCTACCCTTAAATTCAATTACACCGCCCTGTTGAGAACCATTTGCCTGGGTTGTGGCGCTAGCGGTTTGAATCACCGTGCCTGTAGAATTAACCTGAATTTGTCCACCATTGCCCTGATTCCCGGTTGCACTCAGTTGTCCTGTGTCCAGGAAATGATGAGTCTGAACCTGAATATTACCCCCATTCGCCCCATCAGCCCTGATAGAACCAAGGTTATATACCCTAGAGCCAACAACATCAATTGTGCCACCCTTACTCGTATGGGTGGTTGATAATTGCCCAACGTTTAAAACTTGACCGCTATTCCCTGTCAGCAAAACGGGTAAATCTAGGGGATTAATTGGCAATGGCTCCCCAGTGGCGGAGCGAGGAGGTGTAATCTCTAAGCTTAGGGGGCTTCCGGGTTGACTGATTTTGAGCAAATTCTCACCTGGTACAGCCGCGATCGCAACTCGTCCTCCTGGTGCTGTCAGTTGCCCTGTGTTGGTAATACTTCCACCGGCTAAGATTAAGTGATGACCTTCTCTCACCTCTAGATTGGCATCATTATTAATAGCCGCTGATTGAGCCAAGTCAAACGCCAAACTTGTGGGAGTCCCGATTAAGTTTTCATAACTATTCTCACCGAACGCATTAAACCAATTCTCAGCGCCAAAGCCAATCCCTGTCGCCGTGGTTGCGGTAAAAGCAGCCGGAACATTTAGCTGAGCATCAGCACCAAAAATGATCCCCGCCGGATTCATTAAGAAAAGATTAGAGTTTCCCCCAGTTACCTGAATTAAACCATTAATCACAGAGGTATCTCCACCCACAACCCGTCCTAGAATGTTGAGAATTTGGGGATTGGAGATAAAGTTGGCAATTTGACCTTGGGAAAGTCCAAATTTCTCAAAGCTATGGAAGAGATTCGCGCTATCTCCGGAAAACGTTCCACCGTGGATATCTAAGCGGTTTCCCTCCGGGGTGACTCTGGTGTTAGTACCATCGGCGGCTGGGGTAATGGATTCAGCATAAGCTGGGGGAACTGAGGCTAGCCAAGTTTTCCCTGATCCTACAGTGCGATCGCCACGAAGAAACCCTCCTGTTTCGGGAAAAATTGGATAGGGCATTACGCCAGTGAGGACAACACCGACAAACAACCAACGCAAACAAAATAGGTTAGGTTTCATGAGCTGCCCTCCCATCAGTCGGACTTATCCAATACAGCATACCTTATTCTCTGTCAAGATTAACAGCTTAGCAGGTCTCTTATACTGTTTAGCTTCAATGTATGTAAATAATGGCATTACAGAACTCAGTGTTCTTCAGGAGTTTCAATTACAAAATTCAGTGTTCTTCAGGAGTTTCACCTGTTAACGCTATTTTATGATTATTTTTTGAATAGAGAAAAATATATAAAATTAATCTGACAGTCTTGATGGAGATTATACATTGTAGAGTATTGATGAAAGTTTATTGACGTTTTGGGTCAAGTTAGGCTAAATTACTAAATCATTAAGCCTCAACCAACAGAATTTAATACGGCAAGCTGTTATGGTGATTTCAACATCTTTGCTATCGTCAGTGTTCATGGTAGGGTCTGGTAGTTTTATCGAATGTTTACCTAGTGTAGAAATTGAGGATTGTCTTATGACGGAACCCTTTATAGGTCAAATTATAGCGGTTGCTTTTCCCGATCAACCCCCAGGTTGGGTTCGCTGCGATGGAGACTTCTTTGAAACAACAACGTATCCGGTTTTATTTGAACTTATAAAATACACTTATGGTCGCAAGCGATTGGGAGATAAAAATTATTTTGCTGTGCCAGATCTGAGAGGTCGTGTTCCCATTCACATGCGTCCTTGTCCCATGGAGAATCCGGCAAATGATACTGATAATACTGATGATACTGATAGTCAGACTACTTATTATAATCTAGGTGACAAAGGCGGGGAAGAAAAGGTACAACTTGAAGAGAAACACCTTCCCCCCCATAAGCATAAGTTAAAAGCGACTAGCGCGGAATCTGACTGTAATTTGCCCGATTCATCAAAGCTACTAGGGCTATCTAGATATGAGGTTTATGGTAATGGTGAGGCTGATATCGAAATGCATCCAGATGCTATTGCACCAGCGGTCACTGAAACAGAGGAAAACTGTGAGGCTCATGAAAATATGCAGCCCTACTTAACTCTTAATTTTCTTATCGCCGTGGAAGGAAGAAATCCGAGAGGATAATACAAGCAATCTAACTGGGAAAAGAAGACGAACTAAGTATAGATAGTAGGATGGGGGGAGCATGTCAGGGAAAGCACAAAATATTCCAGCTAACGATAGCGTTGGGTTTCGTACCTCAACCCAACCTACTTGCGTTGACATGCACCCTAGGGTGGGTCAGACTTAGAGTTTATTATCTATGATTAACAAAACAATAAAATGCCATAACCCACCCTCTATTTATTGTTTACTCTGGAACAGAGAACCCACTCCAACAAAACCAAAGGCTAATAAACTTAAAACAAAATTTCCTTCAGGAATTTCTTCATGTTGAACAGCATCTTTGATCTGAATATTGTCAAGTGCAAAACTCTTTGAACTATTATCTGTTGCCCCAAAACCTTTGAATGTAACGCTAATCAAATTTTTCCAACCCTCATCAAATGTTTCAGAGCCGACGGTTTGAAAATCATTTTTAGAACCAGAGCCATCGGGTTCTATAGTCAGGTCAAGTTTGTGAAACACAAACCCGCCTTCTTCATCACAATTCTTCCCAAAAAGACATCCTTTTATTTCAACCTCTTGAGCTTGGTTATCTTTAGTACTCCATTTAGCAATGTCTAGGCTTAGTAGTGAAAAAGCCGTCTTGTCTTTTTTAGATATTGTTACCGGATTTAAGATAACTGATCCATTTCGTGGTACATAATCTTCTATAACAATATAAGGGGTTCCATTATGAGCTTCAAACCGATCCTTGACGAGAGTGAATCCAGGAATTCGATTTTGTGGATTTGGTTCATCAGAAGCATCGAATAAAAAGCCTTTAGATTCAAAGTCAGAAACGCCATTTTTAATCCTAACTGTATCGAAATCACCCAATCCCAAAGTTTTAGGAAGTTCATTAAAATCAAGAACAATAGCTTGGGCGGCTGGGCTGCTTAATACGGCAATTAACGTAGCTAAAGCTGTTGTCAGTGATAATTTGCCAATAAGTTTTGAATGAGCCATGATGAAATGCATATCCCAAAAAATTAAACCTGAGTTGTGGAGATGCCTAGCCCTGATGTAAATCCAGAAAAATTGACGATATTAGCAATCAAAATTCCAATTTTTTCTGAGTCTTCCGGACTTAGTGTGATAAAATATTAGTCTTAATGAACTAGGAAGATTACCCAACAAAAACTGTAGCTTTTAACCGCCTCAAAACTCTCTTGAAATCCGGATGAAAATGGTTAAAGCTATTGCTGTGTAATATTCTGGAAAATCAAACTAACAATTTAGCAAACTAACTACGGAAGACCCGGAGTATTTATGTCATGGAATGTAAAGAGGTGTAAACATTGCTCAACAGAGACGGAATATCAGTACCTTGGATAAAGGTGTAATATTACCTTCATCCTTTCATCACCCCATTCCGGAATTTTGGGCTTGAATTTTCGTTTTTAGAATAATTATAATTACTTATTTGACAATTACACTGATAAGAGGTATAATTTTACGGAATTCCTAACAAGACAACTCGTCTTGGTTTTTTTACGGGGATTTGAGCTATTTGAACCCATTACATCCCCTTGCCCACAACCCCCTACACTGCCCACTATTCAAGTAATTTGCCCGCTCCTTCTGGACGTATCAAAACTGGGTCACCGTTTCCACCTCTACATCTTTTAACATATCCAAAGACTGCCAAACGGTTTGCAATAGCGACTCTAACCCCATCTGAGTCACGGCGGAAATTTGGAACACGGGTACATGGGTTAAGTGATTGAGTTCAGTCGCCAGCAGTTCTACCGTCTCTGAATCAACAGCATCTATCTTATTGAATGCCAGAATTTGGGGACGTTGTGACAATCCCCGTCCATAAGCCTGTAACTCCGCTTGAATGGTTTGATAATCGCCAATCGGATCATCAGCCGTAGCGTCAATCAGGTGCAGTAATAAGCGCGTGCGTTCGATATGGCGGAGAAAGTCATGCCCTAACCCGGTTCCCAGATGCGCCCCTTCTATTAATCCAGGAATATCGGCAAACACTGTACCATCACCCGTAGGTTTACGAACCACACCCAAATTCGGCACTAACGTCGTAAATGGATAATCGGCAATCTTGGGGCGTGCCGCAGAAAGGGCAGCAATTAGGGTAGACTTACCTGCATTGGGTAAACCAATAATTCCCACTTCTGCCAGTAATTTTAACTCCAAACGCAAGCGGCGATACTCTCCAGGAAGTCCGGGTAAGGCATAATCAGGAGCGCGATTGCGATTGCTCAAAAAATGCTTGTTCCCTAATCCTCCCTTACCCCCCTTGGCAACGCAAAAGATTTGTCCTGGTTGAACTAAATCCCCTAGAACTTCCTGGGTATCCGCATCATAGATAACTGTACCGCAGGGAACTTGAATCGTGCGATCGCGCCCATTAGCACCCGTCCGATTATTCGGTCCCCCACGTCCACCATTGTCGGCTTGGAAGCGATGGGCATATTTGAAATCCAGCAAGGTTTGCAGGTGTTCAGCCGCCACCAAAATCACATCTCCCCCTCGTCCCCCATTCCCACCCGCAGGTCCCCCCGCAGGTACATACTTCTCCCGCCGGAAGGCGACAATACCATCGCCGCCCTTTCCAGCTTCTACTTCAATTTCCGCTTGATCAATAAATTGCATTATTTGTCATTTGTTGATGTCATTTGTCCTTGGTCATTCGTCATCTGTCAAAGACGTCTTACGTTTAATCTAGTCGGGGCGGGTTTATTTACATCTGGGTGAGGGAAGAAATGATAGTAGTGAAACCCGCCCCGACAGACGAATAATGGCACATCTCTACACTAAAAATATTTCGAGACATCTTCGCCCCGTTCATCTGCCAGATAGGATAATGCCCGGAAGCGCAAACCGACTAACTGATCATAGAGTGGATTGAGCTTACACATTGCCGGAATGTGGGCGACTTTGCGGCCGAATAGGTTGACATCCCGTTCAAACGGACATTGAGAGGGAATAATATTACACACGAATCGGGCAACTCGTGGGTCATGAACTTCCATCCCATCCAGCCATCTGCGTAAAGGGTGGAGAATATCCGAATGGGGATGGGGAGATGTTCCCGGTTGCTGGGCATCTTGGTGGGCAACATCCGTGGTATCCATACCCTCACCATCGTAAAGGGTATGTCGCAGGGCATTCAGTGCCTCGATTTGCAGTCCTAGCGCTTCGCAGAACTCTTGCAGAACATTGTCTTCCGTAGCTGAGTAGATACCATCTGCCATCGCCACCATGACAGCCGTTCTGATAAAATTCTCGGCGGTATGCAAGTCATGACCTAACACCGCAGCCAGTTCTTCAGCAGAAATAGTTTGTTCAACCGACTGTGGGTCTTTATCCACCTCCAGGAGTTCATGAGTCAGTTGAGAAACGATCTCTTTTTCTTCGGGATCAAAGTGACCATCAGCCCAAGCCACGGTACACAACCCGCGCAGCCAAGCCGAAATTTGGTCTTCGGTGTAGGGAGATTGAGTGACAGTCGTCATAATTATCTAAATAAACTCGACGAACATGATGTAAGAGCGACCTTGGCAGAGTCCTAACGAGTTGTAAGCTGGGAGACTAAACGACTAAGGTATAGCAACAACGGCATTACCCTACCAGGGTTGGAACTGTTTCCACTCTTAATCTTAACTACTGCGGAAGAGAAGTATTGGTCACTATCGGCACAATCAGGCTGAGACGATTGGTAATTATTGAGTTCAAGGGGTTGCCGCTGTAGCCATAATACCTAGCTTTACCGATAATTGACTCCTACCAACTTTCAAGAACTTGCAACTTCAGTCACGTCCCCCGGAGCAATTGTATTCAGCACGTCACGAACATCTGGCATCAAAGGAATTAAATCAGGGAGCCTGTTGCTAGATGCCACAAGAACAATAACGGCTACTCCAGCTTGCTGCAAGTTTTGCTGATAACGCAAATTTTGATCTGTAGTCAGTAGAACCGTGAAGCCCTCCTGACTCATGAGCCGCAGCAACTCACCGTTCTTTTTTACTGACCATCCCATCTCGACAACTGTGCGTATCTCGTAATCAGCAAGTTCCCGCTTCAAAGGTCGGGGGGCGCACTCATCAAGCAGGATTCGCATAAGCTGTCAGCATTTCCTTAGCCAATTCAAGGGCTGCGATCGCTTGCTCACGCCGAACACTGGGAAAATGATCTAAGAATTCGTCGAGTCGCTCGCCAGCTTCGAGATAATCGAGCAACGTTTCAAAAGGTACACGAGTTCCAACAAAAACAGGGGTTCCTCCCAGGATGTCAGGGTCGCTATGAATAACACGCGCTGCGGTTTTCATGTCAGTCATTCCGTATAGTAGGAGTTCCTCTGATCTTAGCCTACTGGTGTAACACAGCTAGCTAAAATTGTGGGATAGATTTTACGGTTAAATCGGCGGTATAAACCCATGACTTCTATTCACTTAAGTGGAATCTATTGGCAACAAGAGGAGCAGAGAAAAGCTGAACTGGAATTTTGGGAACTTAAATCTAAATATCAAGTTGCCGATTATCCAGATTATTCTATTTCTAGTCCTCTATTTTCTATTCTCAAGAAGCTAGATGGAAATGAGGACTTGAGTAATAGCGAATGTGAATGGCTTGAGCAACAAAACTTACATGGGCTAGTCACTATCGATCAACAACGGAAGGACAGAAAAATATTTGCTCAACTCAAAGAGAAGTATCAAGCTACACAGTATCCCGATGCAGAACCTTCTAGCCATTTATATACTATCCTGAGAAACCTTGAATTCAATCAACTCAAGCTTTCTAATCTATCGAGAGATATACAAATATTACTTGACAATCCTCAATTTAAGATATCCGAACAGGATATTAATTGGTTGCTCAAAGAAGAACTCCCTGAAACAGCCGAAATTGCTCAAAAGCTTCACTTTAAATACTTAAAGAATAAATATCAAATCATTGACCCTCGATTACCCATAAATCCGTTTTATGAGATTATGCTCAAGCTCGAACGTGAAGAACGGCTAAATCCCAAACAAGTTGTTCAGTTAATAGAAGAAAATCAACTATCCCGGTCTGGAAAGATAGCGATCGCACACTACAGGTTAGAGGCAATATTTTATGAAAAGGAGTATAAAAGAACTGGCAATTGCTGGAATCTACCTAGTGCCAGTAGTAATTGGCGTAAAGCGAATGAACCTGACAAAGCATTAAAAGTTACCGATCAAATAAACTGGACTAAGGTGCGAGAATCGGATCTTAAATCAGCCCTACTTGTTACAAGAGGTGCAGCATTCCGGGATCGTAGACGATTAGATGAAGCAGAAGACTGTGCAACCCAAGCAATAGAATCTCAGCCTGAAAGTCATCAACCTTATACCTTAATGGGAGCAATTTGTTATGACCGAAGCGAGTACTCAGATGGAGATGAATGGTTTGAAATGGCAGCAGAACGGGGGGCTGTTGACACAGATGATGAAATCGAACGCATTGTCAGAATGACGAAAGACAAAGATAAACGCCGAGAGGTAGCAGAGTATCTCCTCACAAAAGACCCAGATCGTTATGCATGGGCTAGTTCTTATCTTAAATAAACTGAGCAGTACTCATATCTTCCCAGTAGATTTAATAGAGAAGATTAGTTTTTGTCAGCTAACCCTGCTTTGCCTTAAACTCAGAGGACAATAATCAGAGGGGTAGGCGAGATTAGTGGTTATTTTGACAAAATAACTACTCAAGATGTGGTTCAGAAGTAGGTTTGAGTTGAAAAAACTCTCGAATTCTCTGCTGATATTCTTTCCCAGCTACAGGAGCCACATTATAATGATCCGCATCAGGAACAAGGAAGAGTTGTTTGGAACCCGTTATGGTATCAAATAAAACTCGGCTCATGTAAGCAGGTACAACGGGGTCACTCGTACCGTGAATCAAAAGAACTGGCATTTTGAGAGAGCTAACTTTGCTTTTCGAGTTAAACTTTTGCGTCAGCAGCAAATCAGCCGGAAATAAACCATAGATTCTCTGATGATCGACCATATCCCGCATTGAGGTAAATGTACTTTCCACAATTAAACCCCGGATGTTGGGATTTCTCACCGCTAAATCGATTGCGATCGCGCCCCCTAAAGATTGACCATATACGAAAATATCCTGGGGAGGAATACCCTGTTGCTGCACCAGATAATCCCACGCCACTTGAGCATCTTGGTAAACTTGGGTTTCAGTGGGAAACTTCCCGTCACTTTCACCATAGCCTCGGTAGTCAAATAACAAGACATCCAAACCCAATTGGTGAAATTCCATAGCCTGTTCGACATTCGCGCCGATATTCTCCCCATTCCCATGTAAATAAAGCAGCACCCCGATTGGGGGGGAGGTGGCGGGAATCCACCACCCATGGAGACGTTCTTGCTTTCCAGGAGAAACAGGTATCCACACCTCCTGATAACTCAATCCCAAGTCGCCTGGTGTGGTTTTAATAGTTTTAGAGGGAACAAAAATTAGCCGATTTTGCCCTAACCGGATAGAGATGCAGGCTAATAGATAAACGATGGCTACAATTCCCCCTAGGATTAGTAACCTCTTTCCCAGAAAGAAACTATAATTCTTCATTCCCGTAACATTCTCCCCGGGCAATTAAACGACTGCTTGATGCTATTTTTGACTCTCGTTTTCCCAGCAGGGCGGGCGCGAGTCAAGTTATCGGTTTTCTCGATAATGTTATCGTTCAAACCCGCCCCGAAAAATCGTCTCCCCCTGCTCGCCATAGTTCCACGCCTTACGTCTCTACCAGCTCCCCCTGCTCTATTTAAGTGGTGGTTGCTTGAGATGCCAATCCGTAGACTGTTCGTAAGCATAGGCGACTTGAAATAACTGTTGTTCGCCCAAAACTTTCCCAATTAGCTGCAAACCAATAGGTAATCCTTGGTCATCATATCCACAGGGAATACTCATTCCTGGTAATCCGGCTAAATTAACGGGAATTGTCATTAAGTCAGATAAGTACATAGTTAAAGGATCTGAGGTTTTTTCTCCCGCTTTAAATGCAGTAGTGGGGGCGGTGGGACAAACTAAAACATCAACCTTTTCAAACGCCTGCTCGAAGTCTTGCTTTATTAGAGTGCGAACTTTTTGTGCTTTTAGGTAATAAGCGTCATAATAGCCGGCGGATAGAGCATAAGTACCCAACATAATCCGGCGCTTGACTTCCGCCCCAAACCCGGCTGCACGAGTTTTTTTGTACATTTCCAGGAGATTTTCTGCTTCCGGCGTGCGAAATCCATACTTGACGCCATCGTAGCGAGCGAGGTTGGCTGAGGCTTCGCTGGGAGCAATAATATAGTAAGCGGGTAACCCATAGCGAAATCGGGGACAAGAAATTTCTTGTACTTCAGCGCCTAGGCTTTTGAGCTGTTCAATGGCGTTTTGAACAGCTTTGGCAATGATGGGCTCTAAGCCTTCACCAAAGGTTTCTTTAATAATGCCAATTTTGAGACCAATGGATTTTAAATCAGGTTGCAGGGATGTGGTATAGTCAGGAATCTCCAGCTTGAGACTGGTTGAGTCATTCGGATCATAGCCTGCGATCGCATTAAGTAAAATAGCCGCATCTTCTACTGTTCGTCCAAACGGACCAATTTGATCCAACGACGACGCATAAGCGACTAAACCATAACGAGACACTAAGCCGTAAGTGGGTTTCATCCCGACAATCCCACAGAATGACGCCGGTAAGCGAATTGAACCCCCTGTATCCGAACCGAGAGCAACCACACATTCGCTAGCCGCAACAGCGGTAGCCGAACCCCCAGAGGAACCCCCCGGAACGCGGGATAAGTCCCATGGATTCGCCGTCTGTTGATAGCTAGAGGTTTCGCAGGAACTCCCCATGGCAAATTCATCCAAGTTGGTTTTGCCAACCATGACAGCACCCGCATCCTTAAGTTTTTGAGTCACTGTAGACTCATAAGGCGGGACAAAGTTTTCCAGAATCCGAGAGGCGCAGGTGGTGGGAATACCCTGGGTACACATATTATCCTTGATGCCAATTGGAATCCCAGCCAACATGCCAATCTCTTCCCCAGCCGCGATTTTGGCATCCACTTGACGTGCCTGTTCTAGGGCATGGTCTGCAGTAATATGCAAAAAGCTATGGACTTTGGGTTCTAGCGCCTGAATTCGGTCGAGGGCGTCTTGCGTGATTTCAACACTTGTGCGTTCTTTGTCGATAATTTGTTGGTGCAGCTCACGAATGGATGCCATGCTTGTACCTATTTATACTGATTTACCATGTTTGCCTTTCGTATTTTGGCAAAAATTCAGGATTAATGGTTTATCGACTCCTTTACGTCATAAGCGATGGTGAAAGCCCTCGTGATTTATCCGAGGGATGAAACCGAGCAAGTCGTAAAGACAGCGGGATTTATCCCGCAATAACATTCTTAAGTGATATAATATAACCATAAGTAGAGATACAGTTAGGTCTTGACCTAGCCAAGGTCAGTAGGGC
>NZ_JAVJZI010000021.1:0-5128 GCF_040223135.1 Coleofasciculus sp. G3-WIS-01 | reverse complement strand
GGGTGAGCCATTTATTTTCCAGCAATGTTATGGTATTACCCGCGCATCCGCCTGGGAATCAATTCCCAGGCTCATAGCCAAAGTCGTCTGAAGACGACTCAGTAATAATACCAGCTCATCCAGATTATCAGGATATAATTATATTTAGAAGAATGATGATGTATTATTCAGTCCGTTTAAACGGACTTTAACTATGAGCCTTGAAATTGATTTCAATGCGGTGTGACAGCGTGGTAATAAGTGCCTATCAATATGTTAACGGGATGGAAATAATTGAAGATGGTGTGACAGCGTGGCAATAAATCCAATCAATATGTTAACGGGATGGAAATAATTGAAGATGGTGTAACAGCATGACAATAAATCCAATCAATATATTATCATTGGTGGAAATTTATTTCCGGTGCTGGGCAAGGGTGAGCAATTTATTTTCCAGCAATGTTATGGTATTACCCGCTCATCCGCCTGGGAATCAATTCCCAGGCTCATAGCCAAAGTCGTCTGAAGACGACTCAGTAATACTATAAGTTAATCCCAATTATACAAAATATAAATTTATGGCGCTTTGGCGGCTTTACTATCATCTCGTCTGGGCGACAAAAGAACGCCAACCGTTGATTGTTCCTGCACGAGAACCCGGATTATACAGCTATATTATCGGTAAAGCTGATTCGCGAGGTTGCATTATTCACGCCATTGGGGGTATAGAAGATCATCTCCATTTAGTGACATCTATCCCACCAAGCCTTGCGATCGCGGATTTTGTCAAATACATTAAAGGAAGTAGCGCCCATCAGTTTAACCAAGATTCACCTCCCACATCAGCCAAGTTTGGTTGGCAGCGCGGATATGGTGTTTTTTCCCTGGGAGGCAAACAACTTGATGAAGCGATTGCCTACGTGAGTCAACAAAAGCAGCATCATTCCCAAGGCACGGTAATCCCATCCTTGGAACGAGATAATTATGAATATGACACTCCCACATCCCGACGAGGTATGACAGGGAACCAAAATTAACTCCTGATGTGGCGTTTAAGTTGACAAATTCAATTAAACTAAAGCTTTTGCCGCTGAAAATTTTGATTTGGGAATGTCATAAGGACGATAGTATATGTCAACAATTTTAGCCAAATCAGCTAAAGTATAATTTGTGTCAAACAAGGATAACTTTAGGCAATGAAAAAAGGTAATATCCATCGTTAACCCCAATTGTTGACAAAAATTTTCCGAAAGTCTACTCCCATTACCTCTATACCGCAGATTTCTAGCGGCAAACAGTTGTTTTAAAACAACGAGTTTTTGGAACAAAACCTCGATAATACTGGCGGGCAACTGCAATCCAGTCATCTCTCGTGTGGGAATAGGCACATTCTGGTCAAATCTAAATTGAGCGTCTGTGAGTTGACAGACTAAACACAGTTGCTGTATCACCTGGACTTGGAACAAATGTTCGAGCTGTTCACCCCGCAACGCTCCTTGATGTCTCAGATACAATCCCAGAGGTTGATCCTCTGGACACAACTGAGCCAGTTTCGTGATCACACGGTTACTCACCCACTCATATTGCTGGATCAGTGAGAGTAACCCTTGATTGTTCAACCGGTTCGCGGCGGCGACAAACTGCCCATTCTCCACCCAAATATAGTAAGACGAGGCAGATCCTGATTCCGATCGCGATCGCAGCCATAGTAAGCCACTTTTATTCCCCTGATCGATAAATCGAAAAATTTCCGGCACAGAAAAATCAGAAAGAAACCCTGTAATGGACATCGCTGGTGAATTGAACCCCTACAACTATTGTCTCGATTAACGGTTAAACTAAGTCGCGATCGCCTGCGTTCGGTCAGATCACGATTTATAATGGGTGGGTGTTGTTGTTGGCGATCTGGCTGTAGTGACCAAAACTCCCCTTCCTCATTCCCGCTCCTCTACCGAAGTAGTACACGAACAACCGGATGCCTTAGGGCGTTTTGGCAAATTTGGCGGCAAGTATGTGCCGGAAACCCTAATGCCTGCACTGTTCGAGTTAGAGCAGTCGTTTAAACAGTACCGCAACCACCCAGATTTTCAGCAGGAATTGCAACAGTTATTGCATGATTATGTCGGGCGTCCTAGTCCTCTATATTTTGCTGAACGGTTAACCGCCCACTATGCCCGCCCCGATGGCGGTGGAGCGCAAATTTATTTGAAACGGGAAGACTTAAATCATACCGGCGCTCATAAGATCAATAATGCCCTAGCCCAGGTCTTATTAGCCAAGCGGATGGGCAAAAAGCGGATTATAGCAGAAACCGGGGCAGGTCAACATGGTGTGGCAACGGCAACGGTTTGTGCTCGGTTCGGCTTGGAATGCATTATCTATATGGGTGTTCAGGATATGGAACGCCAATCCCTAAATGTGTTTCGGATGCGGCTAATGGGTGCTAAAGTTCAACCCGTGGCGGCGGGAACGGGTACGCTTAAGGATGCCACCTCGGAAGCGATTCGCGACTGGGTAACTAATGTGGAAACGACCCATTACATCCTCGGTTCTGTCGCAGGTCCTCATCCATACCCCATGCTCGTGCGTGACTTCCAGGCGATTATTGGTCAAGAAACTCGCACTCAATGTCAAGAGAAATGGGGCGGTTTACCTGATATTTTGTTGGCTTGTGTGGGTGGGGGTTCCAATGCAATGGGACTCTTCCACGAATTTGTCAACGACGAGAGCGTGCGCTTAATTGGTGTTGAAGCCGCCGGGGAAGGTGTAACCTCTCAAAAGCACGCCGCTACCCTAACATCAGGACGTCCGGGTGTACTGCACGGAGCAATGAGCTATTTACTCCAAGATACTGACGGTCAAGTGGTGGAAGCCCACTCGATTAGTGCGGGACTTGATTATCCTGGTGTTGGACCCGAACACAGTTATTTGAAAGATAGTGGTCGGGCAGAATACTATAGTGTTACCGACCAAGACGCGATCGCAGCTTTTCGCCAGTTATCGGAACTCGAAGGAATTATCCCCGCCCTGGAAACCGCCCACGCGATCGCGTATTTAGAAACTCTGTGTTCTCAAGTTCAGGGTAGCCCGAAAATAGTGATTAACTGTTCCGGTCGCGGTGATAAAGATGTACAAACCGTTGGCAAGTTCATTCAGTTAGACTCACAGGATTAAACGGTGCGGTCAAAGTCTCTTTTGGTCATGAGTGGATTACTGCTGCTAAAGTTAGGACTCAGTAGCTGTGATTTGGCGTTGAGTTTCAAGACAACCCCCGTAAGTCAATCCGAATCTCCTGAAACGATTTCTCAACAGTCAAATGACGGTGAATTCACCAATTGGGAAGAATCGGTGCATCAACAGATTAATCAATATCGCCGTTCCCAAAAACTGCCACCGTTAACCTTAGACTCTAACATTAGCAAGCAAGCCAGACTCCACAGTCAGGCAATGGCAACCGGGCGTCTACCCTTAAGTCATGGGGGATTTGAAGAACGAGTCCGCGCGATCGCTCAATCTATTCCCTATCGCCAAGCGGCTGAAAATGTTGCCTATAACCAGGGCTATTCCGACCCCGCCACCCAAGCTGTGCAAGGTTGGTTAAAAAGCCCAGGACATCTAAAAAATATTGCAGGGGATTTTGATGTAACCGGGATTGGCGTAAGTAAAAATGCCAAGGGAGACTATTACTTTACCCAAATTTTCATCAAACGGCAGTAGTTGGTCTTATGTTATTTGCTGGTTATTTTTTCATCATTCATCCTTTATCACTCAGATAACCTATGACTAAACCCCCCATCGAGAAAGAATTGGCGGAATTTCAAGTTTGCGATCGCGACCTTCCCGACGCCCTGCTAAAGACCTATCTAAACGCCGAAGCGATTGCCGTTGATACAGAAACCATGGGGCTGATCTATCAGCGCGATCGCTTGTGTCTGGTGCAACTGTGTGACCCCGAAGACCGAGTTACGGTGATCCGCATTGATAAAAAACAAACTGAAGCCCCCAACCTGAAGCAGTTGCTGGAAGCCCAAACGGTCTTAAAAGTCTTTCACTTTGCCCGTTTCGATCTAGCCATCTTACGCCAAAATCTGGACATCTACGTCCAGCCTGTATTTTGTACAAAAATTTCCAGTAAACTTGCCCGTACCTATACCAACCGCCACGGACTTAAAGATTTAGTCCTGGATCTCGAACAGGTGGAACTGGATAAAAGTTCCCAGAGTTCAGATTGGGGGAATCCCAATAACCTTTCCGATGAACAACTCCGCTATGCCGCAAATGATGTACGTTATTTGCTGTCTGTGCGACAGAAACTGATTGCTATGTTGCAACGAGAAGATCGTTGGCAACTTGCCCAAGAGTGCTTTGATGCCTTATCAGTGATGGTGTCTTTGGATTTGCTCCTCTATCGAGATATCTTTGAACATTAAGACAACCTATCGTAACCTGGGAGGGTTAGCTAACAGTCCGTAAATATCTAGACAATTAGTGACATAACTGGACATTTTCTATGATATAATCAGGCAATGTCTAGTTTAACCCCCCAAGAATCAGCTACTCTACTAGGTGTGACGGTAATTACCAGTTACCAAGTAGAAAGGCTGGTATTAACGCATAAGGATAGACTCCTGAGATTTGGTTCGGATTTGATTTTCACATTATGTGAGACTTTTGGCACCGAGGTAATAATTATCAACCGTTCTGATGATAGTACATTCGAGGAAGACTTGGCGGCAGATGTATTAGAAATTATCACAGTATTTTCCGCTCGTCTATATGGGAGTCGAAGTCATAAGAACAAAAAAATAGTGGATGAACTGAGGGAGGTAGCCAAAAAGCTATGACGACGATAACTTATTGCAAAGGCTTGCCAACTCCCGCCGATGAACTTAACCCCATCGGTTTCACCGACTTGGAGATGTTTTTAACTTCATTGTCCGATATCTTCTATCAAGCAACAGTTGAAAC
The DNA here is from genome assembly GCF_040223135.1 of Coleofasciculus sp. G3-WIS-01. Classification (NCBI taxonomy): domain Bacteria; kingdom Bacillati; phylum Cyanobacteriota; class Cyanophyceae; order Coleofasciculales; family Coleofasciculaceae; genus Coleofasciculus; species Coleofasciculus sp. G3-WIS-01. Next base: position 181 of record NZ_JAVJZI010000021.1, on the reverse strand, counting down.
AGTTAACCATTTATTAAATAAAGAAATAAAATTTAATCAATCCAGTTGGAATAGTTATATTCAAGAGAAATACGGAATCAGTAAGCGTTATGCTAACGGAGTAATTTCATTAGCTAAAGGAAAAACTTCCTCAGCCGCATATTGTAGAAAAATCCAGATAAAGCAATTAGAATCACGAGTT